>NZ_LZEJ01000063.1:0-9789 GCF_001704375.1 Alishewanella sp. HH-ZS
GATTAAGTCGAGACTAATTCACTTTACGGTATGACGCAAACTCAATATGCGGCTTATACCAAAGTATCTGATAAACACTGCGCGAGATTGAAAAAGGCCATACCGACGCCCGCTTGTCCAATCTAAGCAAGTTGCTTGCACCAGGTGATTTTAAAATTAGCGCCCGTTTTGTGCCCCGCAAGATAACATAGTGGTTATACTCAATGTTCGATAGCATCTTCTCGAGTCAAATCCCACAATGTCCCCTGCCAACCTGATATCAAGCCGTTATCTTCACAGATTGGGCAAACCCAGATAATGTGCTGATTATCAGGATTAATGAAGCTGGCAATTTCACCAGTACAAGGCTTGCGGTTTGGCCTTCTGCGACAAGGCACTTTTGGGAATAAACCCTCGTCATATGGATCCCCTGTCGTCTCCTGCACGATAGCGACAATATGCTGAGCCAAACGCAACCCCGGTCCTGATGGAATTTCAATAGCACCGTTTTCGTTCAGATAATGGCGAAGGTCGACAATCCAAGCATTGCTCATGATAAAAACCTTTTTAACGGGTAATACTTAGGTTGGAGACTAACCTATTGGCAAATCGAGCTTAAAATTCCGAATGATTCTTTCATCGATACAACTTCTTAAAAACTTATTCATTGCGGTCATATCATTATCAGCGTAGAAATCAAGCATTAAGGTGTTAAATTCTTGCTGACGCTTAGCTGGCACATTAATGATAGGATAGCCATGCACTAACAAAATACCGTTCATCATAAAACGGCCAGTGCGTTTATTCACATCCCAGAAAAATTGTACACGAGCCATTTGAAGGAAAGCTGTAATAGCCTTGTCGTAGATATCGCTTTCGCATTCAACCAACTGTTCAATTTCACGCCATTTATCGTCTAACATCTCAGGCGCAGGAGGGGCATAATCAGAGCCAGCAATAGAAACATAGCCTGAGCGGAATTTCCCCCACTCTAACGCCTCTTCTTTTCCAGCAATATTATGAATTTGGATGGCAGTTTCTTTATCAAATGTAAACCTATCTTGCTCGACTAGACTGAACAGATACTCCCAAGCTTTAGCTTGGTTAATTGCCATATTTTGATCACTTATGCGATGTCCTCCCACCGTAATGCCATCAAGGATGGTCTGCACTTCCGGCAGCGTCATTGCTACGCCTTCCAGGTTGACGGCATCACACACCAAAGCAGGCAAATCCCTTTTAGCAAGTTGTTTAGCTAAAGGCTTGTTGGGTTTCATATTCCACACTTTTTCAGTAAGCAGGTGCATGGCAATGTTTTCACAATGTTAGTAAGACTTAAGAAAGTATACACTTTTTACTGAGAAAGATCGTATGTAACATACGCTGCCCCATAGAGAACCGCATTCGAAAATTAGCCAAATCACACCTAAAACATTAAGTACCATTTTGGCACTGAAGTTGCCTCTGTCGAAAGGGTAGCCTTCTCGGCCGTACTCGCTGATGCAAAAGATGACGCAACAAATTTTTATCAGCGTTATGGCTTCCAGCCAATTGAGGATGCAGAGCAAAAGCTGTTTTCGACATTGCTGATATCAGAGCAAGTTTGGGCTAGCCTCAAGCATTATGGTCAAAACAGATACAAGTCATAAAATTACTTGTGACAAAGGCAGTGACAAATATAAAAATAAAAGTGACATAATACTTAGCCATGCCATAACGCTCTAGAAAATGCATGTCACCTTTATTAAAATTTAAACCATTGATTTATAATGCCTTTAATAAAATAAATATAATAAGTGTGGATTAATAAAACCAGAAATAACCTTAAATTTTTATTCTCATAACCCGAAGCCCGCAACCAAATTGATTGTGACAAGTGATTATAGAAAGTCGCCCTCGGGCTCCTCTTTATAACCACGGGGCGAAGGTCTAAATCCGGCTCCCGCAACCAAATTTAAAAACGTCATTGCAGACAACTTATTACAACTACTGCTCAGTTGTAATAACACGGACGCGGGATGGAGCAGCCTGGTAGCTCGTCGGGCTCATAACCCGAAGGTCGTCGGTTCAAATCCGGCTCCCGCAACCAACTTAAAGGCCAGCACTAAGCTGGTTTTTTTGTATCTAAATTTCGGTAACCCGAAGGTCGTCGGTTCGCTTTTCATAAACAGCAGGGCTCCCGCAACCCACATCTAAGCCGGCATTTAGCTGGTTTTTTTGTATCTAAAATTCGGGAACCCGAAGCTCGTCGGTTCGCTCTCCATAAACAGCAGGGCTACCGCAACCAACTTAAAGCCAGCATTTAGCTGGTTTTTTTGTCTCTAAATTTCGGGAACCCGAAGGTCGTCGGTTCGCTCTTCATAAACAGCAGGGCTCCCGCAACCAACTAAGCCGACTACAACGCGCCCGTCTCCGGTATGCTTGCCGTACCGGAGACGCGATCTTACTTTGCCTTTACTACAACAAAATCTCAATCAATACGAGGAATAACGCCGAGTAAACGTTCGATATCCCCCTCTCCCACGCCCAGTCTGGCAAAATAGCTAGGCCACTCACTTACTAAATCCTGCACCTGCGATATCAGTTTTCTGGCTTTTACCGTTTTTAAACCAAAACGGCTGGCATGACTGAGTAAGTTTTCTACACTACCGAACCGGCCCGAGGCGCCAATACCAAGTCCATGCTGGCGGGAGTTATTAATGGGTAAGACATCATAAGCCGGTGCCAAACACCAGGTTCGTTGGCTGAAACTGTAAAGTAGCGCATGATTACGGCTGTGATCATCGGTATTGCCGAGCAGAACGTTAAACACCATGCGCTGATATAACTCTTGCGCATCGGTTGCCGCAGCAGAATGTTTGGCCAAAAACTCCGCCAAAAAGCCATAACTGTAGTTGGGGTTTAGCTGGTCTGGATTAACCGCGGTAATATTGATTAGCGAATTGGCACTGATAAAGTGATGTGTTGGCCGCTGGGCATCACAGTCGAAACGTTCTACTAGCAATACATCCTCATCAGCAGCTGACACAACGCGGGTATTGGCAACGTGCACCGGTAACTCGGCTAGCATCCGCATACTGGCGTGCTCAACTTTCACCTGATTAAAGAGATCATCCGGGCGATTAAATTTTGCCAGATAGGTAATAGCTCCCTCTGTGATCAGTGTTTTAGGTCTGGCACCGCCCATACTGGAACCATGCTCGAACGCTTTTTTTGCCTCAGGCGGGATCGCCTCATCTGACAAAATTGCGGCCTTACCCCGCAGTAGCATGGGTAAATCCCCCAGGGTATTTTTGTTATATTTGGGCTTGGAAGACGAGCGTGACTTGCTAAATACCAAGGCGCCAACGCCCATGCCAGAACCAGCCAACAAAAATTGCAACGCGTTAGCCGGCTTGGTTTTATGTAAAGAAAGAATAACCCGTTGCCCCCAGGCATCTGCTCCAGCATCGGTTAAAACACCAAATAAGCCTTTACCACCGTATGTGGTAAATAGCTCAGCTGATAAAGGTAAATTTAGGGGATCCAGCGCAAACGCATCTGGTCGCGCCAGATAGCTTTTACCATAACGAAACTCACCATAACGGCGTGCAGGATCCAGTGTTACCACACCACAAATCACGGGAGAGTCTTCCAGACCATCGATAAAAACATAAGCTTGCTCAGAAGTCATTCGACAACTCCGCTTTAGGCTTACGCACTTTGCGTTGCTGCCGCTTATCGAGCTCGGCCAATTGCCCGTTAACTGGCTCTGCCAGTAAATGCAGCAAATTAAGGTGCGCTAACACAGCAAATAACGCCTCGGTACTAACGGATTTACCATTTTCAATCGCCGAAATGGTATTGCGGCTAAGGCCAGTGCGTGTAGCAAGTTCGCCCTGAGCCATACGCTGAGCCCGCTGATGCTTAACTAACTTCCCCAATGACATCGCAAACTGGTGTTGCACACTCAGAATCTTTATTTTTTGCATTAATTTTTGTGCACTAGTTAGTAATGCACAAATTATTGCGCAAAAAACCAATAAGTCAAAGTTTGTTTCAGAACAGCGTTATCATCGCAGCTAGTGACAACAATCTGGCTTAATGCGACCGATTTTGTCGCCCTAGCGTGTGTAAGATGCGGTTCTTCATCGAGTGCCAATGATTTTTTGGTAAGGTTGGAGCCTGCGCCAGTATCGCGGCAAAGTCGATACTCTTAGCGGCACGTGCCGGCAGATGGGCAAAATAGATCTGGCTGGGTGCAAGGTCCTGCACCCGCTGCAATGATTGCTTATATTGGTTCGGGTGACACACCGGATATGGCGGTACCAGCCGTTTTTTAACCGAGACGATTAGGTCAGCGATATACAACTGCCTGGTTGGCAGATGCAGCAAGGATAAATCATGGTCAGTGTGGCCAGGTGTGTACAACACTTGCCACTCAGCAAAGTCCGGTACCTGCTGCCCGTCCAGTAATAACAAGTCTGGTTTTAGCAGCGGGTTATACCAAATATGCCGCTTGGGCTTACCCAGCCGGGTAGCAACCCACCAGGTCAGGCTAACATCAATCAGATGCGCGGTACGGCCCAACAGGCCACTGTACCAACGCCGTGCTTTAGGATGGCTGGCAATACGGGCGCCGGTTAAACGCCTGAGCTTATGTGCACCACCCGCATGGTCCGGATGCATATGGGTCACAATAATCAGCTTTAACGCCTCCAGCGGCAAACCCAGTTGCTGCTGAATAAAATCCGTTACCGTAGCGATATCAGCACGACTACAACCATCGAGCAGCATTAACTTGCTGTCATGCTGCACCAGATAAATATGCTGAATATAGCCATGTAGAATATGTAACTGCATTAGAAAAGATTTAACCCGGCAATAGCAACTGGTCCGACATTACAGAAAGCGGACGAAATTTTCCAGCAACAAATCCTTTTCTCTGATCTGTTGCGGCTTGCTAAGTTATTTCGTAACACGCCAATTAGCCAAGACGGTTTCGACAGTAAAGCCACAAATTGCGCGAGGTGTTAAACTTAATGCCGAATCTCAATCAAAATCTCATTGCGCCTGAGCATTGGCAACGTTAAAGGGCCGTTATATCCGGCAGTAACAGGGTCGCTAACTGCAGTATGGCCATTGGCGGTAATCCATTGCTGCAATTGCTGACTGTAACGCTGCACATTGCGCTGTGATAAGGTGCCACTGAAGCGAATAGCGGCTACTGTATAGTCGCGCACCTCCTCAACCAGCAGATCTGGGTTTGTCGGCTTGGGTGTGCTGTCGAGAGTAAAGTGCTTTGGCATAACAAAGGCCATCCGCGGCTCACTATTGGCCCCCGACATAAATACCGGGGCGGTCATGGCGATTTTCGTACCCTGGTTTGCCGGCTCTCCTGCCATCAATACCGGTGCTGTCATCGCAATATTGTTGCTACCTGCATTATCACCTGAGATGTAACGGAATAATTTTCGAAAAGCGTTATTTCTGCCATCGCCGGCCATACTGGTCGACACCAGTATCATAGGCTCGTAACGGCGAACTTCGATGTCCAGGCTACTATCAGCCTTAAGCACCTGATAAGGAGCAATCTCTACCTCACTGCGACCGACCACTGAACAGGCGGCTAAACACAACGCCACAACCAGGCTAACAATAGTTTTCACCGCATCATCCTTCTTCACGACATTACGCTGTTATACGTTGTCGCGGCGCTTTGGATTGCTTGGCTGCCGCGCGAACAGCAATTACAGAGCGCACTGCTCCAACCTGTAAAAAAGTCGGCCTCTCATTCTAATGCCGTATTGTGTTCAGCTATCATTCAGTAATACTATTCAGCGAAATAGCATCAGCTCACGGAGTTCGCATGGCACTCTTCTCTCGTCGCAATAGTGTGCCACTGGTCCTGGCAGGACTGGTATGGTCGCTTTTTACGCCGCCCTCCCTGGCACAGGGTGCGGCCTTTCAAAGCTGGACCGATGTGGTCCGTACCAAGGCCTTTGATGATAGCCAGGGCGTTTACGACAATATGATGAATGTACGGCGCTGGATCCTGACCCGCTCCGGCTACTGTACCGAGCAGAAGCGTCATGTGTTGTTCGATATGCGCGGTAACTTTTTACAATACGTCGAAGATGCTGATAATTCTTTGCAAACGCAGCAGCGATTAAATCAAAGCCGGCAGCAACTGGCGCAGCAAGGCTTGGTACCGGCCTATGTTGCCGGCAACAGCAATACCGTCGGTTACCCCTTTGCCATTCGCTGTCATCAACCCTATGTTGATTTACCGCTCGCAATAGCCCGCTATCTGGGTGAACATCCGGATGGTCGCCTGTCTGGCAATTGGCAGGGTATTTCGGTCGGCACGCCAAAGAAGCAGGCGTCGCTGCATGAGGTATTACAAACCGTATACAACCGCCGGGTACAGCAAAAGAAGATTACACTGCCCCCCAACCTGTTACCGGATCTGGCGGGGATGCTGATTATCGAAAGCGGCGGTGTGCGTGAAGCCAAATCCAAAGCCAATGCCCGCGGTATATTACAGCTTACCCCAACCGCCCTAAAAGATTGTGGCGTACCGGCCAATAAGCATTTACACCGCATTGCTCAGGTGGATTGTGCGCTCTGGCTGTTTGAGCGCAACCACCGCATGCTACAGCCGGTGTTTGTGGCAAAATTTGGCCATTTGCCGGAAGACAAGCAGGAGCAAATTTATCGCCTGCTACTGATCCAGGCTTATCATGGTGGGCCAGGTCGGGTACGCTCGTTACTGGTTGACGAAGAACTTAGCCGGCCGGCCAGTTATTTTGCAGCCAATCACCAACAATTCAGCGCCGGCGACATTGCCTTTGGTATGGTGTTTCACAACTTAGGCCGCAACCGGCTGGGTTTTGCATCGCTTTACTACACGGCAGATATTCGTATTGCGCAGCAGCTTTTACAATCGAAGAAGAGCCCAGGGCTGTTCCCGGCGCTGCAACAAACGCTTACATCCTTACCCTAGCAGACTTTTAGCGCACAGTATGGTGCGGGTATAACCATACTGTGCAGCCTCTGATTTAGTCTTTGTTCTGCCGCAGGCCAAGCCAGTCTTCACGCTCTAACTCTGGTTGCTCACGCCGGAACTGCTGATACAGCGCTACACCTTTGCTATCTTCAAGCACCTTGACCGTAACACCGTGATTGCTTAGCGTTTGCTCATTGCCACCAGCACTGCTGACATCGCCGACCACTACCCGGTTAAAACCACGGTTAATCAACAGCGCCGTACAGATATTGCAAGGGCTGAGTGAGGTAAAAAGTGTGGTTTGACCAAAGTCGATGCGGCCAGCATCCCGAATGGCTGATGTTTCGCCATGATTATAAGGATGGCTTTCCTGCACCAGCGTATTATGGCCCTTGCCGACAATGCGACGGCTGGCGTTATCGATAATTACCGCGCCAATCGGGCAGCCACCTTCGAGGTAACTTTTCTCGGCCAATAGCACCGCGATGCGCATCAAATCGGCATCAGATAACCGGCACCAGAACTCGTCGGCGACCAACAGTCCTAAGCTACGGGTCGGCAAATGAGCCAGTGTACGCAATACTGCATCATTTAGCGGGGTGCTGGCAGAAAACAGTTTTATTTCAACCTGGGGCTCAGTCATCAGCAAACTCCGAAGGTAAAGGTTGTGGTTTATCGCCGTCGCTTGCGGCAATAAAATCAATCTCAAGCTCAGCTTTTTCAACAAAATACTGTGGCAGCTCTGCCTTGATCGCGGGTGCCAGATTTTTAAAATCAGCTACCTGTTTTACCAGATTACCACGACCACTAACCAGTTGGTTTTCAGCAGCAAGATAGGCCGCGCCAGCACTGTCGAGCCCGCGTTTAATTTTTTCAAAGTTCCCCAAAAAGCTGTTCAGCTTTTTAAATACCGCTTCCGCTTTGTCGGCCAGAGCCGCAGTGTGCTTGTTTTGATCTTCATAGCGCCACAGCTGACGCACAATATTCAGGCTGGTCAGTAAGGTAGTGGGTGTCGCCACCAGAATATTATTTTCGATGGCTTGCTGAAACAGGCTTTCATCCGCCTTCAGGGCTTCAACAAAAGCCGATTCAATCGGGATAAACATAAACACCATATCCGGCGAGTTTAAACCCGGCAAACGGAAGTAGTCTTTCGCCGACAACTCTTTGATCCGGCTAGCCACCGCCTGCACATGCTCTTTTAACGCCTGTTGCCGCTCAAGCTCCTGTTCGGCATTAACATAACGGGTATAGGCGTTGAGTGACACCTTAGCATCAATTACCAAATGCTTATTTTGTGGCAGGTACACTATCGCATCGGGGCGGAATTTGCCGTCGTCGGTACTAAAACTGACCTCTCGCTGATAGTCCTTACCCGGCTGCAAGCCGGAGCGATCGAGCACATTTTCCAGTACCAGTTCGCCCCAGTTGCCCTGCAACTTCTTCTGCCCCCGCAGTGCAGTAGATAACTCATGCGCTTCTTTGGTGATATGCTGATTCAGCTCTTTTAACGATGCCAGCTCTTTTTTCAGCTCACCCTGAGCCGTGGTTTCCCGGTGATGAATATCCTGTACTTCTTTTTTAAAAGCGTCTATCGATTGCTGAAACGGACTTAACATTGCATTTAAGCTTAGCTTACTGGTCTCCTGCAGACTTTGTGCTTTTGCGTCCAGGATCTCGTTAGATAAGGCTTTAAACTGCTCCACCAGGCTTTGTTTTTGCTTTTCGAAGTTAACCAGTTCCCGCTGATGGCTCGCTTCCCGCTCATCGAGCTCGGTTTTCAGCTGTGTATAACGGTTTGAGAGATGATGATATTCCTGTTGCAGCTGCTCGCGGGCGCTACGCATCTGCTCCAATTCTGAACTGCGCAGCACCAACTGCTTAGCGCTTTCTTCAAGCTGTGCGCTAAGACGCTGGTTCTGTTGCTGTTGTTCATGCGTAAAACCAGTTTGTTGCTCCAACTTCTGCAATAACTGTTTAACCTCAAGTTGCGCTTGCACCAGTTCTTGCTGAACACGTTGGTTAGTGGTTTCGCTAAAATGTAACTTCTCAGTATTTTTCGTATCGGCCAGTTGCAGCTGCTGTAGTTGCATCTGCGTTGTTTGATGGCTCAGTTGTAGCTGTTCAAGTTGCTGCTGACTCGTCTGACTTATTTGCTGCTGAGTTGCTAATTCGGTGGCAAGCTGCCCCAGTTTTTGCCGCAGCTTAACGCTGGCCAATAAGTAACCGAGCGTAGCGGCCAGTAAAGCCAGCACACTAAGCAGCAAGTAGCCGAAATTTGATAAATCAATCACGCTTTGAATGTCCTTTACAATAAAATAGCTGTCAATGCCATGATAACTGGCTTCGCAAAATTCTCCATACTTTCTAAATAATTAACATGCCAAACCAACTCAAGATGATGTCATAAAAAGTTGGTCGCAATTATCTTACTGGCAAACGGTAAAAAATTGAGCTTCTGGTAACACCCTGCTATAACTTCTACCACTATATAAGTTTGGAGGGAACCACCATGGTAAGACAACTCAAAATTGGACTTCGCGCAACACTGGCTTTTGCATTACTGGGGCTTATTACCTTAATTCTCGGCATTATCGCCATTAGTCAATTTCATCAGACAGGTCAAGTGGTTGGAACCCTGGTTGAGCGCAGAGTTCCTGCAGCTATCACCGTTGGCGAGCTAAGGCGCGACTTTTTACTTACCCGCCTGCATACCCTCAATGCAATCTACGCTCCCAACCCACAAGCCAGACAACAAGCCCTTACACAGTTAACTGAGTTAGAGCAAAGCTTTAATGCTAAATAGCTGATCCTAATTGTGA
>NZ_LZEJ01000064.1:0-9160 GCF_001704375.1 Alishewanella sp. HH-ZS
TCGGGAACCGCCATGAATGTTCCCTAATCCACTAAAATTTTATTTTAACTACACAATTTCTGGGGATACCTCAGCCGAATCGCCTAATTTTTAAAGATCCAGAATCTAAATGTTCTAGGCCAATGTAGTGTTCAAGCCCCGAATCTTTTGGTGTAACTTTTTCATTAACATTGTGAACTAGGTCAGAAAACTTCCACTTAATCCATTTTGATTTGTCGATCTTTGATTGAAATGCCTCATTAAGATTTTTAATTTCTATATTCATTTAAGCACCTCAAAAAGCTGCATCATCGATTCCTTTAATACTTCAGAACTTTGTTGCCAATTTTCATAGGCTACACTTGGCGAATCAATTTTTTCGCTCTTGGTACTTTTTATATAAAGCGGAATGTTTAAACTTCCATCTTTTTTGATCACCTCTTCAACAGTAGCAACATAACTAAAGCCTTCTTCAGTTTCAAAATCCAAGAAAGATTTGTAAATTCGCTGCAAATGCTCAGGCATAAGATAACTAATCGTTTTTTCTCTCTTTATTTCATCACGAGCATCAATAAAGAGAATTTTCCCTTTTCGATTTTCCGCTTTTGAATTGTTTGTAATCAACAAACAAGATTCCATAATTGAGTTATAAAAAAGGTTCTTTCCAAGTGCAATGACACATTCGACCAAGTCATTCTCGATCATTTTTTTACGCATTTCTTGTTCTGAATCTCTAAACAATACCCCATAAGGCCACAGAACAATAGAACGGCCATTCTTGTCATCTAAACTCTTTTGGATATGCTGCTGAAACGCATAGTCCGCGCAGCCCTGCGGTGGCGTTCCCCATAGGTTTCTGCCGTACGGGTCATTTTCAAAACTCTTGCGATCCCATGCTTTAATTGAGTACGGCGGGTTGGCCAGAATCACATTAAACTTTTTCAGCTCATCATTTTCGATAAAGGCCGGCGCTGCCAGGGTATCGCCACGCACAATGGCAAACTCCTCAATGCCATGCATAAACATGTTCATGCGAGCAATGGCGCTGGTGAGCAGATTGATTTCTTGGCCGTAGAGTTTAAGCGTACGGTACTCTTTGCCTTCTTCTTTTAAATGCAGCGCACAGTTAAGGAGTAAACCACCTGAGCCGCAGGTTGGGTCGTACACCGATTCACCAGGCTGCGGATCCATAATCATGGTCATCAGCTTAACTACGGTGCGGTTGGTGTAAAACTCGGCGGCGGTATGGCCACTGTCGTCGGCAAACTCTTTGATCAGGTACTCATAAGCGTTGCCAAGCTTGTCGTCAGGTACAGTTCTGAGGTTCAGCTTATGCTGTGAGTAGTGTTCAATCAGGTTAATGAGCGTTTCATCGGAGAGCCGTTCTTTGTTGGTCCAGCTAGCATCACCAAAAATGCCAAACAGCGTTTCTGGGTTAGCTTTTTCGATGGCGCGCATCGCATCTTGAATGGCCACACCAACATTCACAGTGACATTACGGACGTCATTCCAATGCGCCCCTGTTGGCACTTGAAAGTGGTGGTTTTCGGCAAATTCAGCGTAGGCAATATCGCCATCGCTCTCGGCTAAAGCACGATCATACTCTTCGTCGTACACATCGCAAATGCGTTTAAAAAACAGCAGCGGGAAAATGTACTGCTTGTAATCACCGGCATCGATGGTGCCGCGCAGTGCAACAGCGGCTCCCCACAGGTATTTTTCTAGTTCTTGTTGGGACATCATAAAACGGTATTCTCTACTTCAACGACAGTCTGTTTTACATCAAGCAAACGCATTAATTGGTTTTTAATATTTTGCCGCCGCTGCTCAAAGAAACTGAGAAAATCTTCAATAGCCAGCGACTGACTCGGCGCAATCAGGTTTTGCCGCAGATAACTTTCACGCGCATCCTCAGTGGTAAAGTTTTTCGCTAACCACTGCTTAAATTCCTGATCGCTCTTTTCAATATTGCTGGTAGCTTCCAGCAATTGCAGGTTAGGTAGTTTATTGAAGAGATTTAAAAAGACTTCGATATCCTGCTCAGCAATATTCAGTTTGCGCAGTTTGGCTTTGTTAAAAAATGCCTGCGGGTGGATATGGTCCTGATGGTACTTATAGGCATTATTAAGCCCTGGGTATAACAAGGTTAATGCCGAATAAGTTTTGGCTTTGCCGTACTGCATATCGAGTAAGTTTTCGATATCGTCTTCGGTAAAACTAATCGACTTTCTGCTGCCTCGGTAATGTTCAATGGTTTCCTGCAGTGGGAATTTACCTAAGTGACTATTGATTAAATCCCGCATTTTCGGATAAATCGAATCTGGCTGGCCACCAAAGGTGCCTTTCAGTAACACACGGGCGAGCCATTCTTTAATGGCTTTTCTGTCTGCTTCACGATGTGAACTATGCAAAATGCTATCTACAAAACCGTTTTTATAAATAAAGTAGGCAATTGGAATAATGGTGTTGGTTGCCGCCAGGCTGTCTCGGTTGTAACCCAGCTTGGCAACTAACTCGATACTTGAGCGCACTGCAGCCGAAGACTTTTCCCAATTGGCTTCGATGATCGCCATATTTTCTTTGGTGAAATTATCGACTTTAAATTTCACATCAAAGTCGGCGAGTACTAGACATGACTTTAAAACAATGTCTTTGTTGAAGTTAAAGCCATCGCCAATTTTATTAATGCTATCGACAAACTCATGGATGATTTCACGGGCATCTTTGTCTTTCCACTGCGCGGTAGCAATAGAAAGCAAAAGGTCGGAATAGCTCAGCTTAGTACCGCCACTGTTTATGCGAATGAAGATCTGCAACACCTTATCAAGCTCTTCCCCTTCTTCGAGGTAATAGCTAATACAGCCTTTTTGGTGCACCACGTTAAAGAACTCGTTCAGCGTGTTAATCGCAAATTCTGACTCTTGTTCGGTATACACCGAGGTATCCATCAGTTTGTTCTTCATCAAGAACATGGACACTTTACTCATATCGGTGATATCTAGAATTTTACCGCATTCAAACCAGAAATAGCCTTCTGTTGGCTGCGCTTCGTCGGCGGACAGAAACCTGAAATCGTATTCAATTTCCAATTCATCCGACGGTTTCAGTAAATTTAAGTACAACTTTTTGGCTGGAAATGCGTGTGGGCTATTCCACTGATAATACGGCATTTTTTTGGCATACGTGCCTGTGAGCGCAACATACATCGAGGTCATACGCTGCTGACCATCCAACAAAGCGATAATATCCTCATCATTTGAGATATCAGCCTTACGGTTATGCTTGTTGTCACGCTCATGGTAGTGGTTTAAAAATTCATAGAACTGAAAGTCTTTAATTTTGTTTTTATCGACTCTCCAAAACAAAAAAGTACTAATTGGGTAATCGCGCATCAACGAATCAAACAGCGTTTCAATTTGGTCGGTATCCCAAACAAATTCGCGTTGAATAGATGGCAGCACATAATGCCGTTTACGAATATTGTCGATAGCTTTTTTGATGGTAATAGGTGCTTCGTAACCGGCCATTAGAGAAACCTCTGTAAAATCGTTTTAAATTTTTCTTCTGCCGCAAGGCTTTCTTGCCATGCACGTTTTAAATCTGCCATTGCTTCTTCAACAGTTGGCAGGTCATCTTCAATGATTTTCTCAACGTAGAGCGGAATATTGAGGTTGTAATCATTGGCTGCTAAATCGGCTTGTGATGCCACTTTGACGTGATTTGGCACATCCTGGAATTGTTGATACCAGTCATAAATTTGTTGGACGTGGCTGGGTTCGAGGAAGTTTTGTGCACGGCCCACGCGGATTTGATTTGCTGCATCGATAAACAATACTTTACCTGCTTTAGCGGCGGGCTTTACACGTCGGAAGACCATGACACATGCAGCTAACTGGGTGCCATAAAACACGTTAGGGCCAAGCCCGATTACCGCTTCTAACATGTCTTGTTCGAGCAGCGCTTTGCGAATAACACCTTCGGCCCCTTTGCGGAATAAAGCACCATGAGGCAATACCACGGTCATCCGGCCGTTGCTATTCATGGACTTCACCATATGCTGTACCCAGGCCATATCACCGTTGCCTTGCGGCGGCACGCCAGCAATATTGCGCCCATAAGGATCGCTGGCCCAATTCTCCGCACCCCAATCGCTTAATGAAAATGGCGGGTTGGCAATCACGCAATCAAAGGTTTTTAAGCCATCGGCGGCAAAAAATGCAGGGTTACGTAGAGTGTCGCCGCGGGCAATCTCAAAATCTTCAATGCCATGTAAAAACATGTTCATGCGGGCAATTGAGCTAGAAGTTAGGTTTTTCTCCTGACCAAATAGCTTTAAGGTGCGATAGTCTTCGTTGTTGTGTTTGAGATGGTCAACACATTCGAGCAACATACCGCCAGTACCGCAAGCTGGGTCATAGATGGTTTCACCTTCATGTGGATCTAAGATTAAACCGAGTAAATGCACCACGGAGCGTGGGGTATAAAATTCTCCCGCTTTTTTGTTCGATAAGTCGGCGAAGTGCTTAATCAGATACTCGTATGCTTGACCCAGCATATCGGGGTCTACATTGTCGTTGCCCAGCGTGTATTGCGAGAAATGCTCGATTAAATCAATCAGCAGTTTATCCGACAACTTATTTTTGTTACTCCACTGCGCATCACCAAATATCCCGTACAGGTACGATTGGTTCGCTTGCTCAATGCCACGAAGCGCGTTTTCAATCGCCTCACCAACGTTGACGGTTTTTTCCCGTACATCAGACCAATGGCAATTTTTAGGCACTTCAAACCTGTGCATTTCTGGCAATGCGGCGTAAACCTCATCACCGTCAGATTCGGCTAATGCGTTGCGGTATTCTTCGTCGTATACATCGGAAATGCGCTTAAAGAACAGCAACGGGAAAATGTAAACTTTGAAATCTGAAGCATCGACTGGCCCTTTGAGGATCCATGCTGCTTTGGACAGATATTGTTCAAGTTGGGATAGGGTTATTTTTTCAATTGCCATTTTGTCTTCTTTTTTTACATCTAAAAAATATGCGCTATACGCAAAAGTTGCTCAGCATTCGCTACCTGAGCAAGCCACTAAAATAGTTATCTAGCACCTCAATGCTGAGCATAAGGCTTGATACATTGAGATGTATCAGTAGTAAAGCTGCTGCAACTGCTGGTAACCAACTAAAAAGCCTTAGACAGAGAAGCAGTCTTGTTACCTTTTTTTCATTCTGATCCAGACACTCGGTGGTGCTTTCGATCTTTTTGCGCAAAGGTTCCGGGTAATCTACTGCTCTGATATTTATCTCATCGAATAAAATCGAACGAGCATCTTTGATGCGGGCAAGCTGCAACTGTTGGTTGTGCATGAGCTCTGCAAGTAACCAAGATGCTAGTAAAGTGGCTAAAACCAAAACTAATTGCTCAAATACATTCTCAGTCTTAACTATCAGAAGAAGTGAACCGAGTGATATCGGTATACCAAGGATTTTACCAGAAATATCATTAAGTACTTTAGCAAGTTGGTCTGCAGCGGCTACCTCAGCATCGGCCACTTCTTTTCGTGCTTTGTGGAAAGCAAAACCACTGATGTATGTATCAAAATTCTTCTTGAATAGCGTAATAAATTCAGCCCAATGCAACACCAAATAAGCGAACTTATCCTGAACATTACCGGCTGAGTTAGTTAAGAATTCAATTACCGTCGAGCGAAAAACAGACTTTTCTCTGCCAATATGCGGGTTTATGGCAGACTGTTGACCTATTTCGACTATGACAGAAATATCGATTGGTGGTACTTCGACCAGATTTGAACTTAATCTTGGCGTCAGCTGCAAGGATTTTGAGCTTGTGCCTTCCGCCTCCCTAACAAAAACTAAATTTAAAGCATCTTGTCCAATTTTTGAGTCGTGATAATGGGCTAGATCTTTGAGTTCATGAATTAAAAGAACAATAGCGTTTAGCTGCTGGTATTTTGATAAATGTTGTTTTTGCTCTGCTGAGTAATAATCATCCTCTGCTACGTAAAACGCCACATTCACATCACCTTTACTAAGGCTGCTATTACGTTTAAGAAGATCTTTTATATCGCTGTAAAATTTGCAGTCACCAGTGCTAATTCGGCAAGTAACATGCAGTTCTTTGCCATAATCAGTAGCACTTATCTCATCTAATGTTTTCTCTTGCCCATCTAGTACGAGCTCATCAAAGCTAACTAGACGATGCTTTTCGACCTGTTTTAGTTGCTGATAAAGTTCATCATTAAGTACAACTGAGGTATCAAGCCAAAGATCATCCTTGATTGATGGATTTCCAAGAGATCGATAAAACATGACAAGATGTGCAAGCATAAACCTAGCTCTCTACCTTAAGATCACGTAATGCTTCTTCTATCTTCTCTCTCATCTCGGCAGGCAGGTGTCGTATAGTTAGCTTTGCCCCTTGCTTATCATACTGAATTTCCGCATCTGGCGTTATACCAAGCGCATTTACTTCAAAATTAATATCCCATTTGTCTGCTTTATACTTAATAAACGTATGCTTCTTAAGCACTGTCGAGCTAACTGGAAACTCATTTGGAACGGCATTTTTTTCACCATTTAATCGTGCGTATAACTCTTCAGCCCATTCGTCTGCTTTTTGATGATCGTCTTCAGGGAAATAGTTACGAGCTATCTTTTCGACTTTACTTAAAGTCGCTGACCTACCGGCTTGCGCGCACTCAGAAAGGTATGAGGTTAATTCTTGTTTGAATTTTATCCGATGCGGGGTTAGTTCAGGCTTGGTTTTGAAAAATGCAGACGTTTCACTTATTACTAAATCTGTCGCTTTGGCAGACGCCGTTCCTCTTGAACAACCAAGTGCTTTAATAAAATATCCCGCGGTCGATTTGTTAGTTGAAGGACTAACAAAGCTAAGATAATTGATATCTGACTTATCCTCGGGCTTTGCAGTAACATACTGTCTAAAGCGTTCAAAATTAATCCGCGCAGCTTGGTGTAAACTATTAAGGTCAAGTTCTTCAGTCGTTTCTGGAATTAAACTCTCAGATAATCTAATACCTGCTTTCGTTTTCAGCATTGCAATTAGAAAAAAACGACCTTGTTCACTTTCATAATCCGCAGCCATAATGTAACCACCTGATGCTGCAGTTGCGTCTATTGTTGCACGCTCAAGTTCATCCATTGCAACGTGAGAGAGTTTTATAAATGATTCATCTGATGGTGGAGTCTGCTCAAAATAGTTGTTAAAAGCTGGCGGGAAGAAGCCTGCTTTAGCACCTTCTAAAAAAGTACCGTAGTGCGCACTATTATTGCGCCGTCCATATAAGCTGGTAACGCCTTCCAATAGAGTTAGAACCACGCCATTGTTTGCAGGAAGCACCACGGATTTCTTGATAGCTTTTTCAAAGGGCTTATGCTGCTCTTTTACAAGCTCATGAATAACCACTCTATTAGTTATAATTGCCATTATTCGTCCCTGATTTAAACAATAAACATTACTTTACCTTGCCAGCCGATTAAAACAATTGAAATTTCTCTCAAATTTTATTAAGGTAATATTTATTTCGCTGATTAATTTGTTTTTTAAGCTGCTTGATTGACTCCGCCCAACCCCTAGATTCAGTTTCATTATAAACTTGCTCAGCATGCTCCAGACAAATCAGGTTTTTCACGTACAGCTCGTCCTCTGGTTCAAGCTCATGCGCATTGGGTAACCAGTGATAAGCGTGAGCATAGGTTAAAGGCCCATCTAGTTTTCGTTTTTCCTTCATGTTATCTCCTTGCAAATTAGCCGGTTAGCAACGAACTTAACTCTGGCTTACTTCTACCATAGCTAACTATCATGATGCTAAGACCGCTCTGGCGATAAGCGTTTAACGCTTTCTGTAATGCGTCGATAATCCAGCTAATCGCATTTCCAAAAGCCCCTCCGCCTAACAACGTTAAGTAAACCTTCTTGTTGCCGGTTTTAGTGGCATTAATGAGGGCAGCGGCCAGCGTAGCTTCGTAAGCGGCCTGCAAAATTAAGCTAGCTAGTGGCTGCCAAAGCGCCGCCGGATGCTCAGTGTAGGCAACTGGCATGGCTGAGCAGTAGGCTTGAGTAACAGCGTGACCAATGTTGTTGAGTGTGACTTCAGTATCGTATTGCACACCAATTTTTACTGCGTTAATCAGCTCAGTGATTTCAGTTTCATTTAATTGCGCCAGCGTTTGATTTATGGCGTTTAGCTGTTTGCTACTGGGTAGCGCGTAGCCGTTTTTCATTTGCCACAGGCTATCAAACTGCTCTGTTACGTGCTGGTTAACATGCGTTAATAGCTGCTGCTCAAATTGATCCAGCATATTTAGCTGCCGCTCGGCAGTTTGCCCAGGCTCGCCATCAACAGGCACAAAGTAGTTTCGGTAGATAAGCCCAGCACCACATGCCATGGCGCAAGCAGGACCTTGTGTACGGTCGAACTGATAACCGGTTATGCCCGAGTCAGGCGTAACCGTAGGGCTAACCATTTCTAATAAATTAAACTGCGAAGCGACCTGAAAGAACGCGCCAGCGTTTTGTGGCTTCATATGCAGGCTTTGCACATCGGCAGTTACTTCTTGCACGCTAGCTGGCTTGGCAATGAACGTTGCACTTTGCATAATCGCGGCGGCTTCAGCTTTTAAATCAGCCAAAGTGGGCGTGACTAAATGCCCTACCTGAAATGTTTTCCCATTGGCACGGCTGGTTAACACGCCGTTTTCTAGCGACAACATTTGCCGTACTTGTGCCGCGCCCTGCTCGGTAAAACCAGTTAGTTGCTCAAACCACATTTAACACTCCTTAACTGACATCCTGTCTTCATTATCCATTTTTGCCCCGAAAAATCCGTACTTATATTAGGTCCAAATAACAACCTAGGCTATAGGCCCTTATCAAATCTGGTCAATAAGTAAGCTGAGCGTTCCTGCTCCGTATTGAACTCAAACACCTTGATAAGCTCCATGTCATCCAGCTCTTCAGGTGGTAGCAATCTGGCAATGCTACTTTCATCAATGATTACGCAGTATTTACCATTGTTCTCTTGGGTGTACACTGCCCCGCCTTCAAAGCGTTGAAATAGTGTTAATCCGGCTAAGTCGTCAATCGACGGATAAGCGGCTTTCGCATTCATCAAAGATCCTTGTTCGGCGACAATTAGGATGAC
>NZ_LZEJ01000065.1:0-8810 GCF_001704375.1 Alishewanella sp. HH-ZS
AGCAATTTGTGGGGATCCCTCAGAGTGGACACAGTGTTATGGATCCGGATTTTCTTGCACTCAGAAGAGTGCTGTTAGTAGATGATTGTGCACCGGTTCGGGCCAGTATCAAAGGCATGTTACAACAAATAGGCTTTAAATTAATTTATCAGGCTAAGGATGCCATTGAGGCCATTAGCATTTGTGAACAACATGCGCTGGATTTTATCCTGTGCGATTTTAATTTGGGTGATTGTCAGGACGGTTACCAACTCTTTGAAACCTTAAAAAGCCGCCAATTATTGCACAGCATGTGCTGCTTCGTGATTATCAGCGCCGAAAGTCAGCGCCAAATCGTGCATGGGGTTATCGAACTGCAACCGGATGACTACATTCTAAAGCCTTTTACCTTTCCCGTATTGAAAGAGCGTATGGTCAAGGTAATGAAGGAAAAAATGGCACTGCGCAAAATTTTTCAGGCATCGCAGGATGGCGACCTTGCCGAAGCCTGCCGTCAGGCCGATGCCATTATCCGTCAGCAAAACGAAGTTCAGTTACAAGCAGAGCGGTTAAAAGGCGAGCTCTTGCTGCAGGCTGGTGATTATCAGCAGGCGGAAATTTATTACCAGCAGTTAGTTAACCAGCGTAAGCCCGTCTGGAGCAAGCTAGGGTTAGCCATTAGTATTCTGCAACAGCAGCGTTTTGATGAAGCAGAGCGACTACTTAGCGAGCTTACCGAACATGACGAAACAGCGGTAGAGTCACGTGACTATCTGGCACAATTGTATTTTCGGCGCGGCAATTTGAAGCGCGCCTTTGACATTCTGCAATATGTAACCCAGCTCTCACCGAAAAATATTCCCCGCCAGAAAACCATGGCCAATCTCGCGCTACTTTGCCATGACTTCGCCGCCGCGGCGCGGATCTTTCACAAAATTGCCGGTCTGGCCCGCCACTCGATGCATGATTCAGCACAAAATTACCTGAATCATGCCCGCTGTATTATTGATAACGCCAATCAGCAAGCACCGATTGACCGGGCCAATGCGTTGGGGCATGTCGGTAAATTGCTGGATAGTCTGGTAAAACGCTTTAGCCCGGAACTGATTGCCTTTGATTTACAGATTTTACAGGTCAGGCTGCTTTGCGCTAAAGGTAAACTTGCAGAGGCCAAGCAATTATTAGCTAAGTACCAACAACTTACGGAGCAAGAGCACCATCCCGAAACCTGTTTGGATGCCGCCAAAGCCTATTTTGAAACGGGTGATATTTATGGCTGCCAATTTTACGTTAGCCAGCTTCGAAAACAGTTGGATAAGGCCAATTTTTTAACCGACAGCCAACGGTTATTGCTTAATACCGAACAACGCCGTTATGAAGCCCTCTACCAGCAGCTAAAACAGCTGATCCAGCAGGCTACGGAAGCCTACCAACAACAGGAATATGGCAAGGCGGTACTGATATTCAGTCGGGCCAGCAAGGAGATGCCGACTAACCCTGCGCTGGCACTAAGCCTGTTGCAGGCGATGACCAAATGTAGCGGCGTCAGTGCTGATACCCTGCCGGTAGCCCGCAACGCGCTCTCCCTGCTGCAAAGTGCCCCCCTTGAGCAACGGGTACAGGAACGCTTTAAGCAATATCAGCAGATACTGAGCAAACAGTATTCGCAACTACAAAATACGCAGCGGGGATAACCCCGCTGCTTTATGCTAGTAGGCCTGGCGCAACTGCTGTGCGGCCGCCACCATATTCTTCAGTGCCGGCAATACCTCACTCCACTGCCGGGTTTTCAAACCACAGTCCGGATTGACCCACAACCGCTGTGCCGGGATCTGCTGCGCCGCCTTTTGCATCAGCTTAACCATCTGCGCTGTGGTGGGGGTATTGGGCGAGTGAATATCATAAACACCGGGTCCGATTTGATTCGGATAGGCAAAGTGCTCAAAGGCGCGCAGTAACTCCATATCGGAACGTGACGTTTCTATTGTAATCACATCGGCATCCAGCGCCGCGATCTCAGCGATAATGTCGTTAAACTCGGAGTAACACATATGGGTATGGATTTGCGTACTGTCAGCCACACCGTTGGCACAGAGTTTAAAGGCAAACACCGCCCAGTCCAGATACTGTTGCCACTCGCTTTGCCGTAGTGGCAAACCTTCACGCAGTGCGGCTTCATCAATCTGGATGATCCCGACACCAGCGGCTTCCAGATCCTTAACTTCCTGCCGGATCGCCAGTGCTAACTGCAGACAGGTTTGCTGCCGCGGCTGATCATCGCGCACAAAAGACCAGTTCAACATGGTAACAGGCCCGGTTAACATCCCTTTCATCGGTTTAGTGGTCAGCGACTGGGCATATTGGGTCCAGGCCACTGTCATCGGCTGGGGCCGGCTGATATCGCCATAAATAATAGGGGGTTTGACGCAGCGCGAACCGTAAGATTGCACCCAGCCATGCTGGCTAAAGGCAAAGCCCGATAACTGCTCACCAAAGTACTCCACCATATCGTTGCGCTCTGCCTCGCCATGCACCAGCACATCCAACCCCAGTTGTTCCTGCTGCGCCACCGCATGAGCAATTTCCGTTTGCATCTGATCCCGATATTGCGCCGGCGAGATAGTGCCTTTTTTCAGTGCCAGCCGCGCCTGACGAATGGCCGTCGTTTGCGGGAAAGAACCAATAGTCGTTGTAGGGTACAGTGGCAGGGCAAAACGTGCCGCTTGCTGTTGCGCCCTTACCGGATAAGGACTTTGCCGCTGTGCCTGCTCAGGCCGGATCTGCTGTAGCGCCTGCTGCACCGCCGGATTATGCACCAGCGCAGACTGACGGCGACTGGCGATCGCCGCCGCATTGTCAATTAACGCTTCTGCCACCAGCAACCGCCCCTGGTTAAGCGCCAGCCCCAGGATCTGCAACTCCTGCAACTTCTGTTTGGCAAAGGCTAACCAGTTTTTCAGCTCTGGTAGCAGTTTCTGCTCGCTGTCCAGATCTACCGGTACATGCAACAAAGAACAGGAAGGCGCCAGCCACAACCGATCCCCCAGCAAAGCCGCAATCGGCTCCAGCCAGTCGAGTACTGCTGTCAGATCGGTTTTCCAGATATTACGGCCATCGATCACGCCCAGTGATAACACCTGTTGCGGCGCCAACCCCTGTAACACCTGCTGCACCTCAGCGCGGCCCCGCACTGCATCCAGATGGATGCCGGCAACAGGTAACGCCTGCAATAAGGGTAAATTGGCTCCCAGCTGGCCAAAATAGCTGGCCAGCAGCAGCTTAACCGGCACCTCTGCCAGCAGACTATAGGCGCTAACAAAAGCCAGTTGCCACGGCTCACTAAGCTCTGTTGCCAGTATCGGCTCATCCAGCTGGATCCATTCGGCCCCGGCTTGCTGCAGTGTCTGCAATAACTGCTGATATACCGGCAGTAGCCGTGGCAGCAGCGCCAGGGGCTCAGACTGATCTTTGGCCTTACATAGCCACAGATAGGTTAAGGGGCCAATCAACACCGGTTTGGCCTGAACGCCCTGAGCCTTCGCTTCGCGAAATTGCTGTAACAGCCGGCTGCTTTGTAACGAAAACTCGGTCTGGGCGGTCACTTCCGGCACGATATAGTGATAGTTGGTATCAAACCACTTGGTCATTTCGCCGGCATGAATACAGCTGCACGCACTGTCCTGTGCCGAGCGGCCGCGTGCCAGCCGGAAATAATTGTCCAGCTCACTGCCGGCTAAGTGCTGCAGCCGGGCCGGGATATTACCAAGCGTAAAACTTAAATCCAGCACCTGATCATACAGCGAAAAATCGCCAACCGGCAGCCAGTCCAGACCTTGTTGCAGTTGCCAGTTTTGCGCTCTTAGCTGTGCTGCGGTCTGCTCCAGCTCACTCTCGCTGCTCTGGCCCTGCCAGTACGCTTCCAGCGCCTTTTTTAATTCCCGTTTGCGGCCAATCCGCGGAAAACCCAGGTTGTGTAATATTGCCATCGTGCCCTCCTTTTATATCCATCTGGATGGCTAAACATTAACAACTTTATTTAATGAACAAAAATGGTATATTTTCATAAACCAATGAAATTAGATCATAAATATCATGATAGAACGGATCCATCTGGCAATTCTGCGCGAATTAGCCCGCCAGGGCTCGGTGACAGCCGCCGCCACGGCACTGCATCTGACGCAATCGGCACTGAGCCACAGCATTAAAAAACTGGAACAGCAGGCGGGTACCGCGCTGTGGGATAAGGATGGTCGTTCGGTGCGGCTAACTCAGGCCGGCAGCTATCTGCTAAGCCAGGCCGAACGTTTACTGCCACAGTTTGAACGGCTAGAGCAAAAGCTGCAGCAGTTTGCCAGCAATGAGGCCGGTACCCTGCATATCGGCATGGAGTGCCATCCCTGCTACCAGTGGTTGCTGCAGGTTGTAAAACCCTTTCTGGCGGCAGCGCCGGGGATGGATATCGATGTGAGGCAACAGTTTCAATTCGGTGGCATGGCAGCGTTGTTTAATCAGGAGATCGATCTGTTAATCACCCCGGATCCGATCCGCAAAGCGGCTATCGAGTTTGAAGCCGTATTCCCTTATGAGTTAGTGCTGGTGGTCAGCAAGCAGCATCCGCTTAGCCAGCAACAGCAGGTGAGCGCAGCGCAGCTTAGCAAGGAGCGGCTGTTAACCTATCCGGTAGAGCTAAGCCGGCTGGATATTTTTCAGCAGTTTTTACTGCCGGCACAATGTCTGCCCAGACAGCATAAAACTCTGGAAGATACTGATATTATTCTGCAAATGGTGGCAGCCGATCGCGGTGTCACCGCCCTGCCCGACTGGCTGGCCCGTCAGTACGCCAGCAAACTGCCACTGAGTTTACTCAGATTGGGCGAGCGCGGTATCCAAAAACATATCTATGTCGGCTGTCGCCAGCAAGAACGGCAAAACACGCCCATTGCTACCTTTATTCAACTGGCGAAAGGCGCTGTTGCGCCCGTTGCAACCCCAGTGCCAGACCCGCGCTAAAGAGCCCGGCTTCGAGCATGGCGCTAAGATGGAGCCAGCCGTTGCCAAGGCCGATGCGGGCAAAACCCTCTGGCAGTAAGATTTTACCCAGCGTTGCCTGAGGAAATTCCGCCGCCAGTTGCGCCAGACTGCCGGCCAGTAAGACGCCGCCGCTAAGGCTAATCAACAGTCCGGCCAGCATACCGGGCAGCAGCGCAAAACCTAAACGGTAAAAGTGTGGTTGTCGACGCAGCAACAGCACAGTTGTTGCCACAGCAAGGCCAATCAGCAAACCTTCGGTAGCTCCGGTCAACTGCGCCGGGCTGCGGCCAAAAAACAGGATCAGCATATCTTTGAGTAGCACACTGACAAAGGCGCCAACCAACAAACCTGCCAGCGACCCGGCCAACAGGGTCCAGAGCGGTTGCTGCGACCGCCATAGCTGTGCGGCGCTGATAGCGGCGGCAATCGCAGCGCCGGCCACTAACGCCAGCAAGGTCGTAACACTTAACAGCACCAGCAAAAATGACATGGCCTGACTGCCGCTGTTCAGGGCTTGCAGCGCCGCCAGCAAACCATACAGCATGCCACCGGTTAAGCCGGCCACAGCTGCACCGGCCACACCATAACCGATACTGAACCAGAGGTGTTGTCGCTGCCGCTCGCGCTGAGTTTCGTTAGCAACCGGCCCTGCCGTCGGGGTTAAGCTTGCGCCAACGCCTACTTGCGAATTGCCATCCTCCCGGCTGACCGCCGCAATAAAGCGGTAACCATGTTTGGGAACCGTTTCAATAAAGCGCGGCGCAGTGGCATTGTCGCCCAGTACCCGGCGCAAAGTCCGGATACACTGTGTCAGGGCCTCATCACTTACCACCAGTCCCGGCCAGACTTGCTCGAAGAACTGCTGTTTGCTAACCAGTTCGCCGGCATGGTGCAGCAACAGCAGCAAGGCATCCAGATAGCGACTGTTTAGCTCCTGTCGCTGCCCGTGATAATACAGCTGCCGCTGTGCCGGGTTCAGCTGAAAACCTGCAAAAGAATAACACTCTGCCGCCATAGGGCTGACTCACTCCATACTTTCAACCAAGGGTATTATGCCTCAGAACCCGGCCGCTCCGGGTCAGAATTTCGTAGTAATCCCGCCGCCAGTAACCAGAGTAAAGCAAAAGCCGTATTGATCACTGGTGCCGCCCCTAAATCCGCCACTTGAATCACCAGCTCAACACCCAGCTGCAGCGCAGCACTAAGGTATAACACCTTGCTCATACCCCGTGCTCGAAACCTGACCCACAGTGCGCCCAGCGCTGTCACGGCCAACACCACCAGATACAATAAGTTCGCCGGGTTATCTTCACTGCCAATAATGCCGACAGCCAGATTAATCCAGATCAGCAGTAAAGAGGTGAGCACGACTAAAGCCCAACCGGCACGCCCGGCCAGATTGTTGCCCACCCGACAGCCCAGCTCAATCAGCAAGGCGGTGCCTCCAAGCAGTACGCCGGCAACCACGAAGTCGGAGCCGGTCCAGTTCACTTCGCTGCTAAACTGCATGGCGAGCAGCGGCAGTAACAATAATCCCAGCACGCTACTCCATAGTGCCAGACGCCAGGGATTAAACCAGAATAACGAGGGTTTCTTTAACGTTTGCATCAGATGCTCCTTGATTAATTAGCGCGCCTATCATCAGGCTAAGGCGCGCTAAAAACATGAGCAAAGGATGAGGAAGGGCTGATGTTTTGCGGTATCAGTTAAATCAGTCCGCTGCGAGCGATGCAGCGGGCACTGGCACCTGGCCGGCCGAGACTAACTGCTGGCGGCTTTGTTCCAGACGTTCGAGTCTCGACAGGTATTGCGCACAGGGTACCTTGGAAGCGCGGTTCAACATCTTACCTACCGGGTTATACGCCCAGTGATACCAAGGAGCAATAGCTTGTTGCCCGCCGGCTTCACAGCTTAGCAGCAGTGCCCGCTCATTACTGCTGGCCTGCGCTTGATAAAGCGGTTTAAGTAGCGTTACGCCTAAGCGTTGCAACAGCTTTAATTCGCTGCTTTCATTTAACCCTTTTGCAATTAGCTGCTCAGACAGCTGCCACTCGCCGGCCAGGGCCAGCTCCAGGCTCAGTTCAGCCGGACTAAAGGGTTGCTGCCAGATCGCAGGTCGCGGACGCTCGCCATCAGTCAGAGATTGGTTGATCGCGCTGGCAAATAGAAAATGCTGCTCAATGGCGGCGACGCTGATCATCTTTGATACCAGATAACGATTTTGTGGTAACAACTTGCGCCAGAATTGCAGATCGGCCGCCAGTAACTGCTGTGCCAGCTCGCTATCCCCCTGGCGTGCTGCCAGATACGCCTGTAGCAACTGCAACCGCTGGCCATTTAATAACGGTTGATAGGCAGGTAAGTCATTACTAACCAGCAGCGGTTCCTGCCAATGCTCGGTGGCAAGCCACTGTTGATAGGCCGCTAACAGCTGTTGCTGTTGCGCCAACAGTTGCTGCAACGTTTCCGTTTCCGCCTGAAGTAGCGACTGACATCCGGCTTGATAGCAATCACTAAATAATTGCTGCAACTCGGGGATAGCGGCGGAGCCCAACTGCGCCAGCTGTGTAGTATAAAGCTGATAGCCATTGTTGCTAACCGGCTTTAGCGTCAACTGGCGTTTCAGATCCAGCGCGCGTTCTGACGCTGCCTCATCCTGCCAGTTGACCGTCAATAACAGCAGGTAGCAGGTCACAGCAACTGCCACCAAGCCGCCCAGACATTTGCCAAGGAATTTCGCTAACGTGGTAACTAATGACATCCGTATCTCCTTAATTATTTTTATTTTTCTACCTTAAAGTAAAGAGCTTTATATTACCAGTTTAGTGCGGATAAATTTTAAACAACAGTAACAACCACAGCGGCAGACTAATGCAGCCGAGCATAGTGGACTGGGCGATAAGGGTCGCCACCGGTTGGCGCTCAGCACCATACACCGAGGCCAGCACATGCGCCGCTGAGGCTGTTGGTAAGGCCGCAAATAATACCAGTACCAGTGCCGGGCCGGCTGGTACTGCTGCCAGATAACAGATCAGCAGCATCAGCGCCGGCATCAACAATAGCTTAATCGTATTTAAAGCCAGCTGAAAACGGTCAAGCCGCCATAATGCTTGCCATTGCATAGCGGCACCTATAGACAACAGCGCCAATGGCAGCGCGGCCTGCGCCAGTTTCTGCAATGCCAGCAGCAGCTGTTCAGGCAGGGAAACCGCCAATACTGAACATAGCAAACCGGCCAGACTAGCCAATAAAAAAGGATTGCTGACCACCAGCTTCAAAGTTTTTACCAGCCCCATGCCCTGCCCGCGCGATAGCGCAGACACCGCTAGGATATTTGCAACCGGTACTGCCAGACCTATCGCAATCGACATCAGTGCCCGATACTCAACTGGCAGCGCCTGGACCATCACCATCGCCAGCGCCGTATTAAAGCGCCAGGCGGTTTGCCACAATGCAGCAAAACCCAGGAACCGGGCCGGCCCCCAGGCGCGCACCAGCCAGCCGAGCAGACAGGCAAACAACATAATACCCCAGATCCCGGGAGCCAGAATCATTAAATCCCGGCTAGCAGGAGGGGCACCAAGGGCACTGATGAAAATCAGCGCCGGAAACAACAAATAGAAATTCAGGGTATCCAACGCCTGCCAGCCGGCCGGCGGTAACACCTTACGCAATGCCGTGCCACCCAGTAGCAATAAAAAATCCGGCAACAAGGCCAACAACACCATCCCCACCTCACTTATCCACAGCACTCCGGTACCGGTCTGACCACTTTTTCCACAGCACTATATGAACGCCTC
>NZ_LZEJ01000066.1:0-11832 GCF_001704375.1 Alishewanella sp. HH-ZS
AAAATTTCTGGGGATACCTCAGGGCGCTTATACATTTCCTCAGCCACAAAGTCTAAAAAAGGGGATTTTGTTGCCATATAGCACCTCTCTTTGACTACTGTTTAAGTATACAGCTATATGGGAAATGTCAAGTCAATCTTGTTAGGCGGATGTTTCCATATTTGTCGCCTGCTGTTAAAGGTTAATCTCAATAAGATATTGTCTCTGCGAAAATTTGTGGTTAATGTAGCTACAGGGAAATTTACAATTACGGAAAAGTCCGTGTTTAAATACGGAAAGTTCCGTCGAATAAGCGTTATAGCGTGCGAATTGTTTTTTAACGTGCTTCGTAGAAATTCTCTGCCAAGCAAATACTTTTAAGCTTTATCGTAATTTTCAAAGGGCGCAGTGTCGTTCCGGTGCTAATAGAAAT
Organism: Alishewanella sp. HH-ZS; assembly: GCF_001704375.1. Taxonomy (NCBI): domain Bacteria; kingdom Pseudomonadati; phylum Pseudomonadota; class Gammaproteobacteria; order Alteromonadales; family Alteromonadaceae; genus Alishewanella; species Alishewanella sp. HH-ZS. The sequence continues at coordinate 413 of NZ_LZEJ01000066.1, forward strand.
TCAGCACAAAACGCACTTCGCATTATGGGTTGCCACTAAGTTAGTTTGCGGTGAATAATCGCAATTGTATTTTTAATCGGTAGCTTCGGTTAGCTTTTCGCAGAAACGCAGTTTCTAAAAGCTCAAACCATCGCTGCCATAACAAGGCGCAGCAACACGCCACTGCGTGGCTGGACAGTTCGTAAGTCGCGCTTATGTGGTTTTGCTTCGCAAAAGTATTCCACAACGCGCGCCTTACAAACTGCCGTTGTGCTTGGCGTTAAATTGGAACCGAGAATGGAAAATCAAATTGCCACATGGGTAACTTTCTTTGCGGTCTTTGGCGCTGTAGCTACCATGCTGTATGGCCTGAACATAATCTATAAGCGTGTGAAGGCAAAAAACCAAGGATTTGGCCCAAACACATTAAAAGCAATAGGTGTAGTCCTTTTCATTCCAACAATACTAATACTTGCGCTTTTAACTAAATTTCAACCTGAAACTCTAGCCGCCTTACTAGGTACTGTCGCTGGTTATGTTTTATCAAATAGCAAACCTGAAGAATAAACATAGGAACTTATAAAATGAAAATTGGAATGTTATTAACTGGTTTGGGTTACCTGTTGGCTTTATTTGGAAATATCTTATCGGCTGGTTTTTTCTTTTATGGCATATATATTATATTCGCAAAAAACTTTAGCTCCGGCTTAGTTTTAATAGGTGCGTCTGTACTAACACTCATTGCAGCTAAAATAATTTCAAATGGCTTAATGCTTCTCGGTGCTGTCCTTTCAAAAAAAGCAATTGAAAAAGAAATTAACCTAGAAAAGTAAAAATTTAACAAGGCGCAGCAACACGCCACTGCGTGGCTGGACAGTTTGTAAGTCGCGCTTTTGTGGTTTTGCTTCGCAAAAGTATTCCACAACGCGCAACTTACAAACTGCCGTTGTGCTTAACGTTATACGAAAATTGAGCTTTAAAGGTTGTGCCAGTTTCGCGGTAAAACTTGGAAAGTGGTGAAAATAGCCGGCTTGGTGAAAACGTGTTTTAATCGTGAATTGCCGCAAGCCTGAAGCAATTCAGTGCTTGGCAAGTACGCTAGAAGCCGGTTAATCGTTTCGCCTTCGCTCAGCAAGAATTCGCGCTGTAGCTCGGTGAAATAAATTGGCTTAGGTGCTTGGTCATCACAAAAAATAAACCGTGCGTTCTGCACGAAAACGCGCTGAAAGTTCAGTGCGTATAACAAGTCGCAGCAACACGCCGCTACGCGGCTGGACAGTTTGTAAGTCGCGCTTATGTGGTTTTGCTTCGCAAAAGTATTCCACAACGCACAACTTACAAACTGCCGTTGTGCTAGGCGTTATGTGTCTTGTGCGGCTTGTCATACAACTGTCTGAAAAGTGAGAGATTGAGAAAATGAAAAGCAAATGTTTATGTGGTGCGGTTGAGCTTGAGGTCGAACTATCAAATACCGAAGTAGCTGCGTGTCATTGCAGTATGTGTCGGAAATGGTCTGGTGGCCCAATGCTAGCTATCGACAGCGGCGAACTAAAAAGCATATCAAACGAATCGCTTGTAACACGCTATCAATCATCTGAGTGGGCAGAGAGGGGTTTCTGCTCTAAATGCGGCACACATTTATTTTACTTTTTAAAGCCAGCTAATCATTATCACTTTCCGATCGGGCTGTTAGATGATAGTTCAGACTACAAACTGAGTCATCAAATTTTCATTGACGAAAAACCTCAATACTATAGCTTCTCAAACGAAACTCAAAACATGACTGGAGCCGAAGTATTTGCTCACTTTGAAAGCAATGAATAAACACATAACAAGCGGTTCAAGTTCGCTTCCGTTGGTCGCCGGACTCGCCACTGCGTGGCTCACCGCTTAACCGGGCGTTAGGTGAGTTATGGCCTTAAAAAGCCATCGTCCATAGGCCGCAAAACATGGTGGAGCATACTTATGCTGGAAAAAATGCCGGATGGAACATGGGGAATATACTGCGACGAATGCGGAGCTTACCTCTCGGATTTATCAGAAGTAGAGGATGAAGATGAAGCGGAGGAAGAGGTCATTTGTCTGGAATGCTTGAACAAAGATGAAGACGATATTCTTGAAATTGGTGATTGGCGTCAGAAAGTAGCTAACTCCTTAGAGGACACATATGGGCCATGCCCATACGGCAGAAAGAAACTTATCCAGTGGATTGATGATGAGGTAATGCGTTTGAAGGGGCGCGGTGTACCTGCCGGTGAAGCAGCCACAATGGAACTGGCACTGAGTTACTGGGGATGGATTGGTGACGAATCGGTTGATCCTTTTTGATAGTCGGTGTTGGCATCGGATCTACTGTACGGCTTGGCAACCTAACAACTGGCTCAAGTCGCTCGCTTCGCTCACTGGGGTCGGGCTAAAGCCCGCCCCTTAGCCAAACGTTAGGCGGATGTTTCCGTATTTGTCGCCTACTGTTAAAAATTAATATCAATAAGATATTGTCTCTACGAAAATTTGTAGTTAATGTAGCTACAAGCAAATTTACATTTACGGAAAAATCCGTTTTTAAATACGGAAAGTTCCGTCGAATAAGTGTTATGTGATTAGGGGGAAGTTATGAGCCATAAGCAGAATGTTGAAAAGCTGTTTCACGAATTGGCTTCAGAGGTTCATTCATTTATCGCGGTCTCAGAGTCTGGTTTTCCTGAGCGTTGGGTTCCGGCTACCTATATTAAAGATCAGCTTGGTTTAGCAAAGAATGCTTACCCACTCGGAAATGTAACTGATAACAAAACTGGCTGGTTGTTCTCAACAATTGCCCGTCACTTGCAAGAGAAGGGTATGGTCGAATACAAAAAGGTTGGCTCTAGGGCTTTTTACAAATGCAAGTAGCGACGTCATCACATAACAAGGCGCATCACTCGCGGCCTGCGGCCGCTGGGACGTCAAACGCTAGCGCGTTTTTCCGCCCGTGTGCTTTGCGTTAGGCACAGTCAAACACGCAACAATCCAATTCTTTCAACCCAGAGGTCTCCCAACTATGAAAGTCAAACTTGTAGCATTAACAGCATTAGTCGCACTTACCTCAAATATTGCGAACGCAAACGAGCCCATCGTTGTAAATCAGGCAGTAACAGAGAAGGAAGCATTAACAGCTCAGCAAGCATGGTGTGCTGCTCTTCTTGATATCAACGCCGCATACGAAAAGGATGGAAAAGTAGCAGCGAGAGCATTGGCCGAGAAAGTCATAGATTCCGCTTACGCCTACCAAATGGGCGCAGTACTCTTTAAGCCTACGCTCACGGTGAACCCTCAAACATTTCGCCCCACACGTGCCGGTGCGCTATCTTATTTCGTTGGCGGTGACCCATCCTTCCCTGCCGACACAGGTTTTGCTCTAAAAGGCTGGAAAAAATGTGAGCCTGTCACTTCTGCTATTTTTCTTGATGGCAATAGCGCAATTACTATGGGGAAAGTTCACTTCACAGATAAAAATGGGAAAGTGACTACCGTTGACAAAACGTGGGGTTACGTTAAAGACGATGCGGGAAATTTGCGCATTAACCTTCACCATTCATCATTGGAGTACCAACCTAAGTAAATCCGCTATAAACCCATAGGCAGTGGAGTTGTTGCCTAACAAGTCATTCCAGCGGACTGCCTACGGCAGCCGCTGAATTCCAACGTTAGAAGGAGAAAAACATGGCAATCATCTGCCCGAATTGTGAATCGAAGAAAATAAACAAACGCAACTATGCAACCAAGGCAGGAGCAGGAGTGGGTGCTGCTGCCGGTGGCGTTGCTGGTTATGTAGGTGCTGGTGCGGGAGCGGCAGCCGGTGCAAAGGCTGGATTGGCTGTAGGTGCATTTGCAGGGCCTGTTGGTGCCGCTGTGGGTGCTACTGCCGGAGGAGTGGCTGGTGCAGTCTTGGGCGCACTTACAGGTGGAGCTGCTGGTACAGCAGCGGGTGGAGCCGCTGGTGCAGCGGTTGATAAGTTTGTTCTCAACAATTACGAGTGTCTTGCTTGCGGGCATACTTTTTCTGAATAGCCAACGTTTCGCAAAATGGGAAAATCCATGAATATTTGGTTCTATGATAATTGCCGTCAATTTCTTGAGAAAATGATTCAAGACAATCAAAGCAATACGGAGCTGGTTAAAGCCTACTCGACTCTTATCGGCAAGGTTGCTGATATTGAAATGAAATACTCTGAACACAACACGGACTACAACAAGAATCATGATAAAAACCAAGCTGAAGTGGCAAAAACAATCCATGCTGCTCAAGCGGACATAACGAAGAAGCAAATAGAAAAAGGTGCCGCGCCTCTTCCACATGGGCAGAGTAGCTTCTAACAATCGGCTGCACAGCGACCGGTTTTCCGCCGCTTCGCGGCTCCAAGCCGGCGCGTGAGCCGGGCGTTAGCATGTCTAAATCCACCCAGGAGTACAAACTATGAGCAACTCAGTTGAAGTAAGAACAAAAGAAGAGCTTGAAGCTGCGGTTAATAACAAAGTTGAGAAGATAATCGTAAAAGGTGATCTGGCTGAGAAAATTCATAAGGCCGAAGCGATTAAGAAAGTCTCGAAGCCTGCCTTGGTTATTCTTGGGGCAGCTTTGGCTGCAACGCCCTTCACTGGAGGGGTAAGTGGCGCTGTTGGAGTCGTTGGCTTAACTGCAACAACTGGTATGGGTATCGCTGCGATAACTGCCGTTGCTTTTTTAGGTTTAGCATTAATTCTAAGCATCACTAATGGTTATGACAGGAAATTCACGGCTAAAGCAGAAGGTTTTGGTGAGGCCTCAATGGAAATGAATAAAAAGTGAGTGCTTAAAATGCCAAAATTTCATCCAGGGCCTCCTTATTTTTTCCTGTGTAAAGCATGTGGCCACAGGTTTCAAAGAAAAGTAAAGATCGGACTTTTTTGTCCTGAATGCAAATCACTGCGGGTTATCACTGATAGAGCAATTTGCAAGTGATGCTAACAATCGCAGGCACGGCGACGTCTTTTCCATTGCGGCTTCGCCTCCATTCCAAAGCCGCGCGTGCTGCGGGCGTTATGTGACTCTCAGCATCAAGCTGATCTTTAAAAAAGGGTATCTAAATGGATTTATATTTTAATAGTTTAAACTCAGGCCAAGTAATGGCGTTTGGCTTAATGTGGAATATCTTGCCAATTGTAGGCGCCATCTTAGTGCATCTCGCTTTCAGTGCTGCAGTATTTAACGACGCCAACAAATTACAAAGAGAGCATGGATCTCTAGCATTTGTAAATTCTTGGTTGTGGTCTTTGGCTGTTTTAGTTGGTGGTGTATTTGTTGCTTTAGCTTATTGGGTTATGCACCATTCAACAATTGCTAAACATTAAATGTCACATAACAAATTACTAAATTGCGTTCCGGCCACAAAAAGCGTGGCCTCCACGGGACTGCCTACGCTGCGCTGCGGCAGCCCATTAGTAACGCGTTATGTGTATGAATAGATATACCTCATTGCTATTGCATTACGTGCTCATCTATCCGCTGTACCAAGTGGCAGCGATGGCGGTAGCAACTGTAATTCTCAGCTTCCCACTAGACTGGAGCTTTGAGCAAGCAAAGAACGTTTTTATAGTGTTGGGTATTACAATGTGGTTCGCGTCATTTATTATCCATTGGCGAATCGGGGCTTATGCACTAAGCGGGCTGTTAAAACGCAATGAATGAACAGGGTCACACAACACATAACCAGGCGTACCAGTTCGCCGCCGCAAGCGGCGGCAGGACGCTCGCAAGCTCGCGCCTCTGTACGCGGCGTTAGCTACTAGGAGAAATATCAATGGAAGGTTCAATTCTTGCTGCTGCACTGTTTGGCCTGTTTTGCGGTATCCCTTTTATGGTGCTGGGTTATCTTATCGGAGTTAAGCAGAAGCGTAATTTTCTTGCTAGCTGGGACGACTCGTCATACTCAGATCCAGAATTAGTAGGAAAAGTAATGGGGGCAAGCGTATTTTTTATGGGCTTGCTAATTTTCGCATCGAGCGCTGCATTCATATTGAATCTTTTATCTGTTATACAAGGCGGCATAATTTTGTGTCTTTCAGTTGTAATCCCTTTATTGGCTGCGTTGTACGCAAATGTATGCTTTTCCAAGCAACGTAGCTAACAAGCGCCATCAAAACGCGCCCGTTGGGCGCTCGACTCGCAACAAGTTGCTCGCGTTTGTGGCGGGCGTTAGTTGCCAAAGGAATAGTCATGAAGCAAGCCAAAACAATACTCTTTGTATCAATCCTATTCACGTTTTCAGTATGTGCACAAACTAATGAGTTTCATTTGTCGCAGTCAGGCATAGGTAGCTGGGATTGCAATGTTGCAATCGAGCAGTTGGAGAGCAATTCGCACAAATCGTCAAATATTAACTCATGGGTTGCGGGTTATTTTGACGGTGCCGGAGTTCGTTTTCTTAAAGGTAAAAGCCCAGCATCAAAAAGTGAGTATCAATCGGTTTTGTTACCCATGCTAAATGAGTTTTGCTCAGCTAATACGGATGGTAACTTTGCACAAGCAGTAGATTATTACTTACAGCGTAAAGTCCAAAAGGGTGAGGCTGCAATTGGCAACTAACAATCAAATATTATCGCCAGCAAAAAGCGCTGGCTGCGACGTCAACCCGCTGCGCGGCTTTCCGCGCTAAATTTGGGCGTTATCTTTTAGAGTTGAACTATGAAGTATGAAAATAGAGTTGTTGCGTTCATCGACATCCTTGGGTTTAAGTCTCTTTTAAATGACACCACAAGCAAGGATGGCAGTGACAACGAAGAAAATATTGATGCATTAATAAAGGCCTATGAAACGATAAAGGATGTCTGGGAAGTCGACGAGATATACAATTCACTTTCAAAGCCGACATCTAGAAAGGTGTCAATATTCTCTGACTCCATTGTCATTTCATTTGAAGTTGGGGAAGAAAGTCAGGTTTTTTCCACATTGCTTGATATCAAACATTTGATAATGCGCTTAGTCTATCGAAAGATTCTGTGCAGAGGCGCAGTAGCTATAGGAAAGTTCATCCATACTGATGATTACCTTTTCGGTCCTGCGTTAGTTGAAGCGTATACGTTGGAATCTAAAGCTGCTATGTACCCTCGAATAATTCTAGATCGGGACGTTATTGATGTTGCAGCAAGAAACAAGCCATCCCAGCACTCATCCGATGATGAAAGAAAGTATGTAGAATCTCTTTTAGAGCAAGATTCGGATGGGATGTATTACATAGATTATTTTTTTAAAGCTCGTACCGAATTAGATGATCCCGAATACGATTTTCCAGAATATATTGAGATTTTGGGTGATATTATCCGAAAGGGTTTAATGGGCTCTAGCCATCATGGAAAAGCTGATTTAAGAGTGAAGTATTCTTGGATGAGAGAGCGTTATAACCGAATGGTAGAGATCGTAACCGATAAAAAATTAGTTTCAAGTCTTGATTCTTCTGGCCTATCAGAAGTCGCTGAATTTTATAAAGACCTAAAGAAAATCAGCCCCAATAAAGATAACAAGGCGTTGCACCGGACAAGCCGGTGAACGCGGCGTTATACGTTTTCTGAATTACGGAGTATTCAATGAGAAAAACATGGAGTTTTGNGCTGGCTGCGACGTCAACCCGCTGCGCGGCTTTCCGCGCTAAATTTGGGCGTTAGGCTCATTATGAAACATTCCGGCAACACGATTAGCGTTACTGTCGAGTACAAGCTTACTGAGTACAAACGTATGGTGTTTGATGTAATGCCTTTGCATTTAGCTGCTTTACAGAAGCCTCCAAATCGTTATTTGCCATGGAATTGGCCTATTATTAATAAGGCTTTTGCAGCAGTATTCATTCCCATAATTTTCAAGATAAAAGTTGCAAAAGTAGGGATCTGTAAGTTCACTTTTGGCGAAGATGGGTTTAGTCGAGAATGTAAAGTAGGTGTCAAGACTATTGGGTGGGATGAAGTTTCTGCTGTAAATAGCCTCTCAGGTTGCTATCTCATTCATCTTCGTTCGGGTGGCGCGCTCCCCGTCCCATATCGGGTTTTTAGCACTGAAGAGCGACAGGCGTTTGAAGGGATTTTAACCCGTGTCAGAGCCTAACAAACGCCTAAAGCATCGCGGCTTTTAGCCGCTGGACTCGCAACAAGTTGCTCGCCGCTTAGGCGAGCGTTAGAGCTACTGTGCAATTTGGATTTTGGAGAGAAAATTGAATTGGTTAGATGTGAGAAGTTTCGTATTTGTTGCTATATCGGCGTTATCTTTAACGGGATGCGGCAGTCAAGAGTATGTAGATGCTTGCCATCTAAAAGTTCAGCAGCAAGCTACCCATACCGCTGAAATAGTAAGCACTGAAGTTGAGCGACAAGGACTGGATTACAAACGTGTATATGGCAAAGCAAAACTGCAAAATGGGTTTGGTGCATGGACAAATTATACGTATCGATGCAGCTTTACAGGTATAACTGTAACTGACTTTAAACTTAAAGAAGGCTGGTAATCATAGCTCTAACAAGCGTCTATGGACTCCCCCTCTATTGCAAGCACAAAGTGATCAAACTTGGCGGTGAATGACTGCATACGTCTATTCGGCTCGTGAGTTTCATGGTGTTAACCATGCTCCAGCCCTGATAACTTTCGCGCACAAGCTCCTTATCGCAGTCACGGTATTAAATACCAGCCTTGTTACCAGGTTCTTCATGTGCACGGTCGTTGCCGCTTTGTTTATCCGCTTTGTAGTGCAATTCGTTGGTTGAGAGTTGTCGTTGTCTTACGGTTTTACTTCTTTTTACTGCTACATCATGCTGCTAAACTCGATGCTTCTTGCCGCTGCTGCTTTGCCATGATTGCCCAGAGCATTCTGGCCTGCTTGGCGGCAATTGCCACGGCGACAACATTGTTTGGCCGCCGTTCTTGCAGCTTATAAATCCACTCGAACATCGGATTTGTTTGGGTAGACTTTTGCGCTCTGCTGGCCGCAAGCATTACCGTGCGCGCACCTTGCACCAACAATGTTCGTAAATAGCGGTCGCCGCGTTTGGTGATGGCACCGAGTTGCGTTTTACCCCCGGATGAATTCTGTTTAGGCACTAAACCGAGCCAGGCGGCAAACTGCCTGCCGTTTTTAAAGACTGACACATCTCCGGCGGTAGCTACAGCGGCGCTAGCAGTAATACTGCCAACCCCGCATAGTGCTAACAGTGCCTGAGCCGAGCTGTCTTGCTTGCTCCAGCTTTCAATCCGTTTGTTTAGCGTATCAATGCGCATCTCTAAATCGGTTAGCCTATCGGCTAAATCCGCGATGCTTTGTCGAAACAGTAGCGGCAAAGCTTCTTGCTCAGCAACCAGTGGTAACGTTTTGGCCAGTGCTGCACGACCCTGATTAATGACAATGCCAAACTCATGCAGGTAGCTGCGGATTTGGTTCATCAAGGACGTGCGCTCGCGCACCCATTGGTCACGCATGCGGTGCATCACCAATACCGCCTGTTGTGATTCAGATTTAACCGCCACAAAGCGCATATTCGGCCGTGCCAGTGCTTCGCAAATCGCTTCGGCATCATTGGCATCATTTTTACCACCACGGCGGTAAGGTGCGACATACTGTGGCGTCATGAGTTTTACCGTATGGCCGAGTTTCGTCAGCTCACGTGCCCAATAATGCGCTCCGCCGCAGGCTTCAATACCAATCAGCATCGCAGGTTTATTGGCGAAATAGCGCAACATTTCGTGTCTGGCGAGCTTTTTCACCATCACGGTTTCACCCGTGTTAGCATTTACGCCATGAATTTGAAACACCAGCTTTGCAATATCGACCCCACAACGTATAGACTGTTCCATGCGACTTCCCCTCACTTGTGACTGTTTGATTAGACACTCTCAGTGTGGCACGTCGATGCCGGATAGTGAGGGGGAGTCCATGTTATTGCAGTCACAAACGGCCACTGCGTGGCCTGGACCTCAACCGCTGCGCGGGTTTCGGCCTGTGCTGCGAGCGTTATATTTTTTGATGTGTAGCACTGTTTATTTATCGCCCAAGGAGAGGGAGTGAAAATATCAAAGCATACTTTTGGCGGCATTTTGTTACTCGGCCTGGGGATATATGGATTAATTTCGGGTAAGACTTTATCTCTTGCTAAATCGGAGTTCATTGCGACACGAACAGATGATTTCGCTGGGTATTGGATAGTAATAGCCCTGCTTTTTTACTTTGGGTTTTCAAGGCTAAAGGATGGTTTCAGAAAGAAAAAAGAAACTATATCCTCTTCTGAGCTCTTTAAAGATAACAAAGAGTTTTTGAAATTTAAGCAAATCGAGAAAAGCATCAGCAACACCGCAGTGCTTGGTTGTATCCTCGGCTTCTTTTGTTCATTTCCAATTGGCTTCGTTACTCTTTTTGCCATGGGTATTGATGGTGATTCTTGTATAAAGTGTCAGAAAAGCGGGGATTGGTGGGGGTTAATATTCTTTGGCTCAATGATTGTACTTCCCGTGCTGTTTTTTAAGTTGTTTCTTAAAATAAAAACGACGTCGTTAGTTAGAAAGGGGCTGGTTACAAAATCAGAGCTGAATAAAATGCAGTTTTTCAAAGATAAATATGATTTTTCAAGCAAATGAAATATAACAAATTGCTTAATTTCGTTCCGGCCACAAACAGCGTGGCCTCCACTGGACTGCCTACGCTATGCTGCGGCAGCCAATTAGCAAAGCGTTATGTTGAAAAAGGAATTTAGATGGTATTTCCATCACTAGAAACTGAGCGGCTAATACTTACAGAACTTCGTGTTGATGATGAAGCTGATCTGTTCAATTTGTTTTCCAATCCATCTGTGGTCGAATACTACGATTTAGATGTGTTTCGCGAACATAGCCAAGCTGCCAATTTGATTAGTCTTTTTAAGTCAAGATATGAAGAACAACAGGGCATCAGATGGGCTATCCGGTTAAAGTCATCTGGTCGATTGATAGGCACCTGCGGGTTTAACTCGTGGAACAGTAAAATGCGTAATGCCGTTATCGGTTATGACTTGCATCCTGAGTTTTGGCGACAAGGTTATTCCTCAGAAGCTGTGCGCGCTATTATTAGTGCTGGATTTACAGGAAAGCTTCCGTGTGGTGAATTGCATCGAGTTCAAGCAGATACAGTTCCAGGTAATCGTGCCTCTGAATCATTGCTTCGTCTGCTTGGATTTAAAGAAGAAGGGCTTCGGCGTGAGTGTGGATATTGGAAGAGTAAGTATCATGATCTCAAATGTTTCGGCTTGCTCCGTTCAGAGTTCATTACAACATAACAATCCGCGTCATTCGGGGCCTGCGGCCCCTGCGACGCTCACAAGTTCGCGCGCATGCGCGGGGCGTTAGCTTTCGCCGGAGTCCAAACGTGGTTTCCAAAGAAGAAATTACAGAGTTTTTAAAAACGGAGTTTCCTCAAACA
>NZ_LZEJ01000067.1:0-7833 GCF_001704375.1 Alishewanella sp. HH-ZS
ACAATTAGGATCAGTTATTTAGGGCGTCAAACTAGGCTAATAGTTTGGTTAACAAAGGCTACTGGATTTCGTTATGCTAAAAAACTCCCCAACTCACTATGGCAAGGTTGCCCGCGCTTTGCATTGGCTGACAGCACTGCTGTTTTTACTGGCGTATATCACAGTGTATTACCGGCAATGGTTTACTGAGGCCCGGACGCCGGAGAACTGGACCGCACTGCAGCTGCATTTATCCTTTGGTGTGACTATCGCGGTACTGGTGGCGCTGCGGCTCTACTGGCGGCTGACTAATGTTCAGCCTGCGGCTGAGCCGGGTTCGGCGCTGATGCATAAGGCCGCGCATCTGGGGCATCTGGTGTTGTATGGCGTGCTGATTGTAATGCCATTGACCGGCTATTTAGGTACCGGCGTGGCAACAGAATTTTTCTTTTTATTTGAGATCCCGAAATTTGCCGATACCTGGTTGTTTCAGACGCTGGTTGCGGATGGTATGGGCCTGAGTTTTGAGCAATTTGAAGCGCCGATGGATTTTATTCACAAGCAGGGCGGAGCTTATCTGGTGTGGCTATTGATTTTGGGGCATGCCGCGGCCGCGCTTTACCATCACTATCATTTAAAAGATCGCACGCTGCTAAAAATGTTGCCACCCCGTCGCTGATAGCGGAAATGTCTGCTGGGTCTGTGAACGTGAATGGCGTATCATACGTAGCACTTAGCAGTTGATAGTAGTGTAATACGAGGTGACATGGCCAGCCGTTCGAGCGCTGAAATGACCTTAGCCGGCGAGCAGGATCTCTGGTTTTTGCCGCTTGGCGGTTGCGGCGAAATTGGGATGAACCTGAATTTATACGGTCATGCCGGGCGCTGGTTAATGGTGGATTGCGGCGTCACCTTTTATAATCCGCTGCAGCCGCAGACACAGCCACCGCAGCATACGGCTGAAGTGCAGGCCGCCGATCCCAGCTTTATTGCCGCACAACGCGAAAATCTGTGCGGTATTGTTATTACCCATGCCCACGAAGATCATATAGGTGCCTTGCCCTATTTATGGCCACGCTTGCAGGCGCCGGTGTATTGCACACCTTTTGCCGCCGAGGTGCTGCGCCGCAAACTGGTGCGTACCGATCTTGTCGAGCAGATACCAATTATCGAAATCCCACCCGGCGGCACCTGTCAGATCGGGCCTTTTCTCGTCAATTGGCTAAATATCACCCACTCGATCCCGGAATGTCAGGCGCTGTTGATCAGCACGCCGGCCGGTAAGGTATTTCATACCGCCGACTGGAAAATGGACCCGGCACCTATGCTGGGACGGCCATTTAAACCGCAGGTATTTAAACGGCTGGCAGCGCAAGGTATTACTGCCATGGTCTGTGACTCAACCAATGCGCTGAAAAGTGGCTTTTCACTGTCGGAAACCGCTTGCTTTCATGCGCTGCGTGAGGTGGTCAGTCAGGCACCGAAGCGCGTATTGGTAACCGGTTTTAGCAGTAATATCGGCCGCTTAATTAGCTTGGGTCGCATTGCCCAGCAAACCGGCCGTTACCTGGCACTGTTCGGTCGGGCGATGGAGAATATGGTCGGTGCGGCGCGTGCCTGCGGTTATTGGCCGGATGATCTGCCGCTGATTGATAACGCCCATATTGGTTTTTTGCCAGCGGAAGAAGTGCTGGTCGCAGCAACCGGCAGCCAGGGCGAGCCCAGAGCAGCACTGAATAAACTGGCTGAAGATCGTCATCCTCAGCTGCTGCTGGCAAAAGATGACTTAGTTATTTTCAGTGCCAATCTGATCCCCGGTAATGAGATGCTGGTCAGCCGGTTGGTGGACAAACTGAAAGCCAAACAGCTGCAAGTGTTGCAGGCGGCGGATACCTTATTGCCAATCCATGTCTCTGGCCATCCGAATCAGGGCGAATTGGCTGAGATGTATCAGGCGGTAAAACCGGCCGTGGCGATACCGGTCCATGGCGAGGCTGCGCATATGCAAGCCAATGCCGCCATTGCCCGCGAGGTTGGGGTACCGCAACAACTGCTCGGGCAAAACGGCGATCTTTTTGTGTTAGCGCCAAAGCCCAGGATCTGGCCGGGCTTTGTTAAAGCGGGCCGGGTACCGATAGTCAATACTTGAGCTTTTTGTGCGCAGACGTTAGCTTATGTCATATGACGTCTTTCTTTACAGGTTCTTTATGCAGCAAGTCCTTAGCGCTGCCCAATTTTTTGATGGTTTTGTCTGGCAGTCAAATGTCGAGTTGTTGATTGAAAACGGTCGTATTGCAGACATCCGACCCTGTCGTGATACGCCACAGGCAACCTATTTGGTGCCGGGGTTTATCGATTTACAGGTGAATGGCGGTGGCGGCGTGCTGTTTAATAACGCACCGACGATTGACACGCTTCGCCGGATGCGACAAGCCCATAGCCGTTTTGGTACCACGGCACTGCTGCCAACGCTAATCACTGATCAACTGGCGGTGATGCAGCAAAGTGCGGATGTGATTGCCGCAGCGGTTGCTGCTGGCGAGCCGGGTATTTTGGGAATTCATTTCGAAGGACCGCATTTATCGGCACCGAAAAAAGGTGTGCATCCGCTGCAACATATCCGGCCGTTGGCAGAGGCAGAGATGCAGCTGTATCTGCGCCGTGATCTTGGGTGTGTCTTGGTTACGCTGGCGCCGGAAAATGTGACGCCAGAGCAAGTTCAACGTTTAACCGCCGCCAGTGTTAAAGTTTGGCTTGGCCATTCCAATGCCAGCGCTGAGCAGGTCCTGCAGGCACTTGCTGCCGGCGCGCAGGGCTTTACCCATTTATATAATGCGATGTCGCCACTGACTTCGCGTGAGCCTGGCATGGTGGGCGTTGCGCTAACCGACAGTCAAAGCTGGTGTGGCTTGATTCTGGACGGTTTACATTTGCATCCGTTAGCTGCAAAGCTGGCAGTAATAGCAAAACCCCGCGGCAAGGTGCTGTTAGTCACAGATGCGATGTCTCCAGTTGGCACCGACGAGACCGAATTTGATTTCTTTGCCGGTAAGGTAACCCGCCAGGGTAATAAGTTGACTGACAGTAGCGGCGCACTGGCCGGCTCAGTGCTGGATATGGCGGCCGCCGTGCGTTATGCCGTGAATACTTTACAGCTTGACCTTGCTGAAAGTCTGCGCATGGCAGCCTTATATCCGGCGCAGGCGCTGGGGCTGACTGACCGCGGCCAGGCACAACCCGGCCATAGGGCTGATCTGGTGCAATTGAACGCGCAGCTACAGGTACAACAATGCTGGATTAACGGCGAAGCGCAACTGGGTTAAGCCGGTAATCTAAGCCGGTAACGACAATAAAAATAACAATAAGGAGCCGAAGATGCCCAACACTCCAACCACGCCAGCACCCAAGGTGTTGGTGCCAATGCTGATTCTGGCGGTGCTGTTTTTTCTGTTCGGTTTTGTGACCTGGCTTAATGGTGCACTTATTCCATTTTTGCAGATTGTCTGTCAGTTAAACGAATTTCAGGCACTGTTGGTGACCTTTGTGTTTTATATCGCTTACACCGTCATGGCGATCCCGATGTCGTTTTTACTGAACTATCTGGGGTACAAAAAGGGCATGCTGGCTGGCTTACTGATTATGGCCTTTGGCGCCTTGCTGTTTATTCCGGCAGCGAAAATAGCGGCTTACCCACTGTTTTTGTTGGCGTTATTTATGCTGGGTACTGGCCTGACGATTTTGCAAACCGCAACTAACCCCTATTTGGTTTGTATAGGGCCGCGCGACAGTGCTGCGATGCGGATCAGTGTTATGGGTTTGGTTAACAAAGCTGCCGGTATAGTAGTGCCGATGGTATTTGCCACCCTGGTGCTGACCAATATTGAACAATATAGTGCTGACGCGCTGGCGCTATTGCCTGCGGCAGAGCAGCAGGTGCAGCTGGCGGAGTTATCGAATCGGTTAGTGCTGCCGTACATCTATATGACGTTGATGCTGTTGCTGTTATCGGTATTCATCTGGTTTGCGCCCTTACCCGAGTTGCCCGATCAGCAAAATGATCGTGGTATTGAGTTGCGGGCCGTAAAAGCAGTACTGGCCTATCCGCAGTTGGTGCTGGGTGTATTAGCGCTGTTTTGTTACGTCGGCGTCGAAGTGATTGCTGGCGATACGATCGGGCTCTATGGTAAGCAACTGGGCGTAGCACATTTTGGTGTGCTGACCTCTTATACCATGGGTTTTATGGTGTTGGGTTACCTCCTTGGCGTATTACTAATCCCGCGCTACCTGTCACAAGGCCGTGCTCTGCAGTTGTCGGCGGTCGCGGGCGTCTTGCTCAGTTTAGGTGTCCTGTTTGGCGCAACCGAGAGTCAGCAATTATCAGCCTGGTTATTTGGTTGGTTGGGTATTCCGCTGGTGCCGGATACCGTGGTGTTCGTTGCCTTACTGGGGTTGGCCAATGCGTTGGTATGGCCGGCGGTTTGGCCCTTGGCGCTGGAAGGCCTCGGGAAGTTAACCGCTACCGGCTCAGCCTTGCTGATAATGGGTATTGCCGGTGGCGCGGTTTTACCACTAAGTTATGGTTATCTGGCCGAACTGTCCGGCAATAGCCAGGGTGCGTACTGGATTCTCATTCCAGCCTATCTTTATATCTTATTTTATGCGATGAAAGGCCATAAGCTACGACGCTGGTCATAACAACGGCGGCTAATCACGATTCAGGCGGCGCAACAGGGCCGCGTTTTCCTGTTCAATATGGCGGTAAAATGCCAGTTGGTCTAAGTCACTGGCGGCTTCCTCATCCAGTACTACTGTAGCCTGCTGGTGCAGCTGTAAAGCTGATGCCGGACAGCTGGCACTCAGTGGCCCCTCTACCATCGCTTTTACTGCCTTAGCTTTAGCTTTACCCGTTGCCAGTAACAGCACTTTGCGAGCATCCAGAATGGTGCCGATGCCCATAGTGATTGATAGATGTGGTTGATATTCACCGGGCGCAAAGAAACGGGCATTATCGGCGATGGTTTGCTGTGTTAGGGTTTTAATCCTGGTGCGTGAACGCAATCCGGACGAGGGCTCGTTAAAGCCAATATGGCCATTACGACCAATGCCCAGCAGCTGTATATCGATACCACCTGCGGCCATGATTTTTTGCTCATACTGCTCGCAGGCAAGTAACGGATCTGCGGCGTCACCCTCTGGCACTGCGGTATTTTCTGGCTGAATATCAATGTGATTAAATAAGTGGTGTTGCATAAAATAGCGGTAGCTTTGTGGATGCGTTGCCGCTAAACCAATATATTCATCCAGATTAAAGGTTTTAACGGCCTGAAATGACACCTCGCCATGCTGATAGGCAGTAATTAATTGTTGATACAGCAGAATGGGTGTCGCACCTGTCGCCAGCCCCAGCACTGAGGCAGGGTGTTGCCTGATTTGCCGGATAATTGCAGCGGCACCATAACGGGCCACGGCTTGTGCATCTGGTTGAATAACGATCTGCACCCTGATACTCCTGTCAACAAATTTGACTTAGCCTAGCATAAAACCGTTGTGAAAAACGTCAACAGGCTCTAATGCTTTGGCTGTTTGTGCTTTAGTTATTGGCAACTTTGCCTCAGCTGGCATATGCTGAGAGCGAAAATAACACTTCACGGAGAGAAACCTTGACTGCTGCAACCAAACCCCATCAATGGCGTTTCTTCCGCTCCGGCGGTTTTGATCAGGTCGCGATTGAAACTGCAGGTGATTTACTGCATCTGCACGAACTCGATCCTAAGCTATGGACTGTACTTAATTGCCCAACTACCGGCCTGGAATTTGACGACCGTACCCTGGCGCTAATGGATGGTGACGGCGACGGCCAAATCCGGGTACCGGAGATCCTGTCGGCAGTGCGCTGGAGTTGTCAGCGGCTGACGGATGCCAGCGTGATGTTTGCTGAACCCGGTTTGACGCTGGCGGCCATTGCCGATCAGGACGCCGAAGGTGCCGGCATTAAACACGCCGCTGAACTGGTACTGCGCTACAGCGAGAAAACGGCGGAGCAGAGCCTGCAGGTGGCCGATGTACTGGATAGTACCCGCTTGTTCTCCTCTGACCATTTTAACGGCGACGGCGTGATTATGCCGGAGCTAACAAGCGATGAGACCTTAAAGCAGGTACTGCTGCAGATTGTTGAGACCCAGGGTGGGGTAGCCGATCGCAGTGGCGGTTTAGGTGTGACCCAAGATACGTTAAACGCGTTTTTTAGCCAGGCAGAAGCCGTTGTTAGCTGGCATGCTGCCTTTGCTGCCGAGCAAAACCAGTTGTGCCCGCTGGCCGATTCTACTGCCGATGCTGTTGCAGCCTTTGAAGCAGTACAAGCCAAAGTCGATGATTACTTTGTCCGCTGTCAGCTGGCTGCCTTTGATAACAGGGCGACCGATAACCTTAATCCTGCTCCGGCAGTCTATGAGGTGTTGGCGAACCGGGTCGTGGCCGGTGCGGATCAGGATATTGCTGCTCTGCCTCTATCCGTGATTGCCGCTGAGCGGCCACTGGATCTGACGCTGGGTATTAACCCGGCCTGGGCTGCCGCTATCACCAGTTTAAAAGAGAAAGTACTGACGCCGTTATTGGGGGCAGACTATGAAGTATTAACCGTCGCCGACTGGCAGCAGGTTTCAAGCAAACTGGCCGCCTGGCGCAGCTGGCAGGCTGCTAAGCCCGCTACGGCATTACATGCCTTGGAACTGGCGTATTTGCAGCAACTCCTTGCCAGTGATACTAAAGCACGGCTGGAGGCCTTAATTCAGGACGATCTGGCGGCCAGTACCTTTGCCGATAATCTGTTAGCACTGGAAAAATTGCTACGTTATCAGCGGGATCTGGTGACCTTGCTACGTAACTTTGTCAGCCTCAGTGATTTTTATCAGGGCGAACACAAAGCCATTTTCCAGGCTGGTACCCTGTATCTGGATCAGCGCAGCTGTGAGCTGGTGATGCAGGTTGCCGATCAAGGCCGGCACGCCACTATGGCCCCCTTTAGTGGTTGCTACCTGGTATATTGTAGCTGTATGCGTCAGGGCGAAGCGCCGATTAATATCGTCGCGGCGCTAACCGGTGGCGATGTCGATGAGCTGATGGTTGCCGGGCGTAACGGCATCTTCTATGACCGCAAGGGCCGTGACTGGCGAGCAACAGTGACTAAAGTGGTGGCGCAACCGGTTAGTATCCGCCAGGCATTCTGGTCGCCCTATAAGCGGGTTGCTGCCTTTATCGAAGGTCAGATCCAGAAATTTGCCGCTTCCCGCGATAAGGATATCGAAACCCAAACTACCAGTGGCGTGGCTGATGCGGCTGCGGCACCGGCAACGGCGCCAAGCAGCTTTGATATTGCCAAATTCGCCGGTATTTTTGCCGCCTTTGGCCTGGCGTTAGGCGCCCTAGGTACTGCATTGGCCGCGATAGTGGCGGGCTTGTTTTCGCTCAGCTGGTGGCAAGTCCCGCTGGTACTACTCGGGGTAATGCTGCTGATCTCAACACCGTCGATGCTGCTGGCCTATTTAACATTACGCCGGCGCAATATTGGCCCTTTATTGGATGCCAATGGTTGGGCAGTGAATGCCCGGGCGAAAATTAATGTGCCTTTTGGCGCCTCCTTGACCGGATTGGCGCATTTGCCGAAGGGCGCTAAACGTTCACTCAAGGATCCCTTTGCCGAGAAAAAACGGCCCTGGGGTCAATATCTGATAATACTGATTGTTTGTATTATCGCCGCGTGGTATGGCTATCAACACGGTTTGAGCTAACCGCATTAGCTGATATCAGTGAAAAAGGGCTGTCATTAACAGCCCTTTTTTATGGTGCGCCGGGCAT
>NZ_LZEJ01000068.1:0-7210 GCF_001704375.1 Alishewanella sp. HH-ZS
CATGCTGGGCGCACACAAAAAAGGCGGATTATCCCGCCTTTTTTGTTTTCTATGAGCTTTAAATTTTAAAATCTGTATCAAAACGTCGAGCACAAATTTGAATGACCGTAAGCAAGCAGCAGGACAAATGTTGTTAATACCGACATCTGGCTAAGCGCGATATCGAATTTTAACGATTCTGCCAATTGTTGTACTCGACCTTTTTTTGCTATTTGACTAAGGCTTTGGACAATAGCGTCCCGGGGAAATTAGTACTTCAGGATCCAGCGCCTGCTTTAAGCGCTGCACCACCTGCCAGAATGGGGTATCAGCCTGTAACAACTCTGCCTGCTGCTGCAGATTTAACCGATACGGTACCCAACCATGCTTTAATCCAACCGCTACCAATTCAGCCAAACAAGCTTTAGCCTGCGCCACAGCCTCTGGATCCAAGCGGTTAAATACGATTGGAATAGTGCTGTCTACCGTATCATGGCGCAGACTGGTGAACGTAATCATTGGCTCAATACCATACTTGGGGCAAAGCGTGCGGATATGCTGGATAAAGGCCCGCATTGCCTCAGCACGCATCGGCACCAGGGGCGCGTACCAAAGTAAACCGCACTGATCAGCCGCCGGGTTTAATCTAGCGCTGGCAGTGGGTGAAACTCTGGGATTGCGCCAGTAAGCTAAAGGCAGGGCAACCTGATTAGGCACACCGCGCATAATTTGAATACCGGCATCCAGCGATGCCAGCATTTTTGCCGGTTTGGCTAATAAAGCCGGTAGTAGTTTAACCGCCAGACGTCCTATTTTTATCAAGGCGCTGCTGGAAAACAGGACCTTATTCGCCCTACCAGCGATAATGCCTTTTACTTCAGCCTTGGCAGCTGCCACCACTCTTGGCCGGCCGTAAAGGGTGCCGGCAATAGTCCAGGCCGGTATATCATAGGCTTTTGCAATATCAGACACCTGCTGTTCTGTCATCACCTGATGCGCAGCGGCGCCATTTGGATTTGCAGCCATCATGGCTGCAACCCGCCTACGATCCATGATATTCACTGAACCGACGACGCCCTCCAAATCGCGCAGGATCTGAAACACAATCTGTTGCGCCAGTTCAAACTGCTGGTCATCCTGAAATTGGATATAGAATGCATCAAAGGCAGCAGGATTAACTTTTAGCCGCACAGTGATCTCGGTAACGATAGCCAGATTACTCTGGGTCCATAAGCCATCCAGATAGGGCCCTACACCATACTTATAGGTGTGATCGATAAGCCCTTCCTGGCTTTGATCTAACTCGGCCACCGCTGACTGCACGATACTGCCATCGGCCAGCATGGCACGCATAGCCGTTACTGCCCCAAAATGGTCGGTATAGGGGGTAATGCCATAGCCACGTTCCAGTGCATTACCCAAAATACTGCAATCCGGACCCGCACCAGTTACCGGCACCATAAAAGCTAATTGCTGTTGGTCAAGAAAGTCACGTAATAGCTGCTGCGTTACACCGGGTTGCACTGCAAATAATCCCAGAGTCGCATCAATCACCCGGATCTGTCGTAAGCCACTTAAATCGAGTAGTACCGCGGGACTATTGGGTGTCGCTGAATTGTAGCCCCAGTTTTTGCCAGTACTGATTGGGAAAATGGCGAAGGCGTCATCGGTATGGGTTAACTGGCTGGCCAGTTGTAACAGTTGCCGGATATCTTGCTCTGTTGCCACCTTGACAACTAAAGACGTGGCCGTTGCCTGAGCTTCACAATTTTGTTGATAGGTGAACAGTGCATCATTACCCGTTATCACCTCACAGGCCGAAGAAAGGCACTGTGTGATACGTTCTGCTAACTGCACCCTAGCCTCCGCTAAACAGCGGGCCATTCGGCAGCTGGATCCCATTGCTTTGACTCTCGCGCGCAGCGACTTGCTGATGACTAAATAATTCTTTTTCAATCGATTTCATCAGTTTGATATAGCCTGATGAAATGTTTTTACGGAACATATCAGAGTTAATGTAGTACGCTGCCCGCTTACCATGATATTCCACCGGTTCACCAAGCTGCTTAAAGTTAATGCCAACAAAGCTTAAACTGCGGGCCAATCGCGGCTCCATCATTACAAAAGCATGCAGCCGGTTGGTATGAAAAGCCATAGCCGCCGCCGCCATATACAAGCAAATCGCAATGTAGGGGAAGCAGCGTAACTCATTAGCTGAAAAGGTACTTTCATCGATTGCACCGGTCGCGGCGCCGGCAAATTTATCTATTGCCCGCTTCCGGAACATCGCCGGCACGGCAAGGCGTGAAAACTCGCAAATATTTTCCCTGGCAAAATTGGCCGGGCTTAAACTTAAATCCTCAATGGCATGAGAGCAAAACTTTTCAATTGGAAGTAATTGTTGTGGATGATCTGAAGTTATCAATCGCACCGTGCCAGCCATCTGGCTAGTACCAAGATGCCTGATAAAACAGTGAATCGAGTGGCTATCAAACTCATCAAATTCCTCGTGATTGGGTTTTAAATCTTCGAAATGTAATTCTTCACAGTACACATTGTGTCGCAGTTTAAAAACTTCATGTTTTAGATCTGCCGTTGAGGCAACCTGAGGTTTAAGGTATTGCGAGAAGTGTTCAGAGATATGTTTCGCATCATTGCTGGCGAGAGTGGAAATGGCCTTTTTTACCATACCGCCGATAATAGGTTTATCCGCTAAAGCTCTAAGCTGTTTCATAAATCCCTCTGCCCATATTGTCGTAAGTACCCTAAAGTACTGGCATCACACTTTTTACTATTGCCTGCTAAATTACAATACTTTCCAGTAGAAATATTTAATCTTAACCAGCAGGTACCTTTTCGAGTACTATAAGTTAAGATTAATACAAGATGATGGATTACGCTAAGGCAGGCAATTGATATGCGCATATTTTTTATCATTTTATTTTTGTTACAAGCCGGCGCTTTAAAGGCTCAACAGCCATTAAGTACCACAATCCAACAGGTTAAGCCGGCAATCGTCGCTATTGGCATTCATAACCCAACCGGCTCTCCAAGAACACGGCTGGTTGGTACCGGTTTTGTGGTGCCACCGGGTAATCAGATTGTCACTAACTACCATGTTATCGCCAGTCCGCTGGATACTAATCGCCAGGAAGAATACGTTGTATTGTCGGGCCAGGGCAATCAGATTGTACAGCATAAAGTACTGCAGCAACGCTCTGCATTGGCTTATGATTTAGCCGTACTAACCATCCAGCAACGCTTACCCGCCCTCACGTTACTCAGTACGCCAGAATTAGTGGCTGAGGGTACGGACATTGCCTTTACCGGCTTTCCGATCACTCAGGTACTGGGCCTGCATCCGGCAACTCATAGGGGTATTATTGCCGCGCAAACGCCTGTCGCGATCCCGGCCGATAACTCAGCTAATTTACATGCTGCTGCGATCCGCCGCTTAGGCGCCCCCTATCTGGTGTATCAGTTAGATGCGACAGCCTATCCCGGTAATAGCGGCAGTCCGCTCTATTTACCTCATTCCGGGCAGGTTATTGGCGTGATTAATCAGGTGCATGTAAAAAGCACCCGTGAGGCAGTGTTAAGTGATCCCAGCGGCATTACCTATGCGATCCCGGTGCAACATTTATTAGCCCTGCTAAGCCGCACTGAATAATGGTTGCTGCTATGTTGGCCTTTACTCCTGAACAAATTGGCTTTGCGCTGGCGGCTTTGGCTTATGGCATATTGTCACTGCTGATTTTAACTACCAGAACGAATAACGTTCCTAAGCAACTGCTGCTAGCCTTTACCGTCAGTAGCCTGCTCTGGGCCTTCTGGTACGCCACGACCCTGGCTATCCCCTATGCCGAGCCGATGTCCAAGGTATTGGAATGGTTACGCCAGTTGCTACTGATTTTGTTCTTGTTGGCCGCTTTGCAGCCTCAGTCGGGCATCACACCGTTTCTATTAAAACCGCACACCTTATTGACACTGCTGTTAGGCGTGATCTGGCTGAGCTTCGCGCTGCTCCTGCCCGCATCCAATAGCTTGCTGTATACCGGCTCTCTGGCGTTTTGTGTCGTACAACTGGCATTACTTGAGGCTTTATATCGTAAAGCCTCTGATGCCGAGAAATGGCAATATAAACCTCTGATTATCGCCCTGGGTGCTGCCGCTGTATTTGATTTTGTACTGCTGGCAGAATCGGCACTGTTCGCCCGGGTTGATTTACAGCTATGGCAAGCCAGGGGCTTTGTTTTTGCCTTGCTGGTACCTGTGCTGACGCTCTCCATTCGCCGTATTACCGTTTGGGAAATCAAGGTCTATATCTCCCGCGATGTCGTGCTGCAGAGCACTTTGGTAATGGCTGCCGGCCTGTATTTATGTTTGCTGGCACTGACCGGATTTTACCTGCGGTATGTCGGCGGTAGCTGGTCCGAACTGTTACAAACCAGCTTTATCGTACTGGGCTTTGTGTTGATGTTGTTGTTACTGCTATCAGCCACCGTCAGACGCAAAGTAAAGGTATTTATTGAAAAGCATTTTTTTGCCAACCGCTTTGACTATCGTGAACAATGGTTAAAACTGACTCAAGGGCTTAGGCAGGTCGATCTGAATCAACCCAGCCGCTTTCAACAGATCCTGGGGGTGTGGCTGGATTCCATTCATTACCAGCAAGGTGCCTTACTGCAATTTCAAACGCCAACCCAGATCAAGGTCCTGGCCTTGCAGCAACGCCCGGCGCTAACAGAAACCGAACTCACACTGCTGGAGCGTTACTATCAGCAACATCAGAATGATGCCTGGCAACTTGACCTAAGCGAAAGTGATGAGCTGACCACCGGCTTGGATCAGGCAGAGTTAAAGTTCCAGCTGCTGTTACCAATCAGGACTAAAGATCAGCTCTGGGGCGTTTGTTTGATGCAGGCAAATGCCGGGCAGCCATTGAAACTCAACTGGGAATTGCGGGATTACTTGTCGGTGGTTTCAGAGCAAATTGCCGCCCTGCTCCAGCTGATTCAACATAGCGACAAGCTCAGTGAGAATGCCCAGTTCGCGGCCTTTAGCAGGATGTCTGCCTTTGTGGTGCACGATTTGAAAAACGTAAAGGCACAATTGGATTTGCTGCTACGCAATGCCGTTAAGCATAAGCATAATCCCGAGTTTATCGAAGATAGCTTTACTACTCTGGCGGCAATGCAACAACGTCTGGATCATATGCTGTCACAGTTGACCAGCAAACAAAGCCCGACTCATCCACTGCGCAGCTTTACTGTCGCCTCGTTATTAGAGCAGGTGATCAGCCAACGTTGTGCGAATAAGCTCCCGACACCTGAACTTATCGTAAAACAGGATGCCAGTTTAACCCTGGATAAAGAGCGCTTTGCTAATATTATCTTCCACTTGCTGGATAACGCCCAGCACGCCACTGCAGATGATGGCCAGATCCGCTTAACCCTTGATGCCAGCGGGGAACAGTTAAAGATTGAAATCAGCGATACCGGTAGCGGTATGACAGCCGACTTTATTGAGCACCGGCTGTTCAAACCTTTTGATACCACTAAAGGTAATGCCGGTATGGGCATAGGCGTTTATGACGCCAAAACCTTTATTGAACAGGCCGGCGGTAGCATCAAAGTACAAAGCCAACCGGGGCTTGGCACTACCTTTCAACTGGAACTTCCGTTACACTTAGCTAACAATATTCAGCCAGCAGCAATCGCTTTGCTACAAGGATCGTAAGATGCATACCGTTTTGGTAATTGAAGATGATTTGGGTATCCAGAAACAATTAAAATGGAGCCTCAGTGATTACGAATTGGTCTTTGCTGCCGACCGGCAACAAGCCATGACGCAATTGCGCCGCTTTGAACCAGCCGTTGTTACGCTGGATCTGGGCTTACCACCTGATGCCGCCAATGCCTCAGAGGGCTTGGCTTGCCTCACCGAAATCTTAACTGCTAAACCGGAAACCAAGGTCATAGTACTTACAGGCAGTACCGATAATAATCATGCGTTGCAGGCCATAGCGCTCGGCGCCTACGATTATTATCAGAAACCCATCGATGCCGATGTATTGAACATTATTCTGCAACGTGCCTTTAAGCTAAGTCAGTTAGAGCAGGAAAACAAAGCTTTAAAAGCCAGTAGCTATCAGCAGGCGGATATTATTGGCAATAGTGAAGCTATCCAGAAAGCCTGTCGCACTGTTGAGAAAATTGCACCTACAGAAATCACCACCTTGTTGTTAGGCGAAAGCGGTACCGGTAAAGAAGTTTTTGCCCGGGCTATTCACCGGCAAAGCCCGCGTACCGGCAAACCTTTTGTCGCGATTAACTGTGCCTCTATTCCGGAAAATTTGCTGGAAAGCGAACTGTTTGGTTATGAAAAAGGTGCCTTTACCGGCGCGGTAAAAACCACCCTTGGTAAAATAGAGTGCGCTAATGGTGGCACCTTGCTGCTGGACGAAATTGGCGATATGCCCCTTTCGCTGCAAGCTAAAATGCTGCGTTTTTTACAAGAACGGGTTATTGAGCGGGTTGGTGGCCGCAGCGAAATAGAAGTCGATGTCAGAGTGATCTGCGCGACCCATCGTGATTTACAGGATATGGTGGCCGCGCAAAGCTTCCGCGAAGACCTCTACTACCGGATCAGCGAGATTGTGTTGCGGATCCCACCACTGCGCAATCGCGGTCACGACATTATTCTGATTGCTAAAGCTTTACTGCATCGTTTTAATCAGGAATACAAAACCCAAATCCAGGGCTTCACTCCCTGTGCAACTGAAGCGCTGCTGAGCCACAACTGGCCTGGAAATATCCGCGAATTACAAAACAAGCTGAAGTCAGCGGTGATTTTATCGGAAAGTAAGCTTATTAATGCTGAGGATCTTGGGTTTCGCCCCACTGCAAATAAGAGCAGCTTTCAAACCTTACGCCAGATCCGCGAGCAGGCCGAATCGGAAGGTATTCGTCAGGCTTATGTGCTGGCAAACAGCAATTTGTCGAAAACGGCTGACTTGCTGGGCGTAAGCCGCCCTACCCTGTATGCCCTGATTGATAAATACAAGTTATACGATTTAAAGGGGACTGAAAGCGAAACAACTGAGTCCTAAGTCAACTCAGAGCTGACAGCTAAAGGGAGGAGAAAAGCGCCTTTCTCAGGATACCTGTACCCTTTAGCGTTTATTAAGCTTCACTTTGTAGTACAACAAATCGAGTAGGAGGCGGGATCA
>NZ_LZEJ01000069.1:0-7100 GCF_001704375.1 Alishewanella sp. HH-ZS
AAGATAGTTGACGCCGAACACGCGCGGCCTCACTCCATTTTGCGTAACTTTGTGCAAGTAATGGATAGAGCTTTACCATTATGTCAAATCGAGACAATGCCTTGTCATTAAAAGGCTCACCTTGCCAACCAGCAAGCGTGAGTGTGTCATACCAACTCAGTAACTGCCGGCTGACAACGCTGGGGCTCACTTGGAATGATTGGTAGGGTGCATCCTGTATTGAAAGAGAATCATTGAGTAGCGCTAACATAGCCTCTTGTCGGGTTTGCTCTTCAATCACAGGAAGCGCTAAACGACTTTCAAGTAAGGCCAAGAAAGAAAGACGCCCCAAGTGCTGCTGACCCAATCCATTTTTAAGCTGCAGAGCATGCTGACGTTCGAAGAAGTTAAGTGAAACACAATACTCAAGAGGTACTATCATCCATTTCCACCTTTAGTCACGTTATAAGCCTTGGACAAACAACAATTAATCAGTGAGTTATAATAAACATTAAAGAGTTATTAAATACCAATTTATTTTTACTAACTGTTAAAACCTATAGGTGTTCCAAATCAGTATTTCTGCTTTAACTAGGAAACATCATCATTCTCAGACTATCAGGACAATGCGACAAATTGCGTCGTGTCTTATAGATTAATTTTCAACGGGCAAAGCTGATTCGACACATCTTGTCGCAGGCACACTTTACACTTGGGAGTTGCTAGCCAATTACTCGCCAGGAGAAATGCCGATGCCAGAACCGATGCCATCCGTACCCAAACTCAAAGTGCTCAATGTTGAACACTACCGCAATATTTACTTCTGCGGTGATATTCATGGCCGTTTTGACTTGCTTGAACAGGCATTACATACGCGTCAGTTTGACCCAAGCAGCGATCTGCTGGTGCTGGTAGGTGATTTAATTGATCGGGGCGCCTATTGCCCGC
Source organism: Alishewanella sp. HH-ZS (assembly GCF_001704375.1). NCBI lineage: Bacteria > Pseudomonadati > Pseudomonadota > Gammaproteobacteria > Alteromonadales > Alteromonadaceae > Alishewanella > Alishewanella sp. HH-ZS. The sequence continues at coordinate 928 of NZ_LZEJ01000069.1, forward strand.
AAGTAGTTGATTTTGTTTTAGAAGGACTTAGCAAAGGGCATGTCGCCATGGTAACGGGTAACCACGACCATTATCCAGTGGGTGATTACAATTACTGGATGCAGAATGATGGCGACTGGTTTGACCGCCTAAAAGCCTTTAACCGCGATGAAGCCAATACCGTGCTTACAAAATTACACCACTTGGCAGCTGAGCCATTGGCGCTAGAACTTATCACCTCAGATCTACGTCTCGGTGTGGTACATGGCGATGTGCCAGATAATTGCTGGCAGCGTTTGCGCAATTTAGCAAATGATAACGAGTTGAGTAACCAAACTGAGAAAAATGCGGCTGGCGAGCCGCGTTGGCAACGATGCTTACTGTCTGGCCGTGGGATCTTAAAAGCTAAACAATTAAATGACTTAGCAAGGTTACGCGTATCCAATATCGATTATGTGGTATCCGGCCATGTGGTGGTAAGAACCCCAGAATACATTTGCAACCGCGCCTATATTGATACCGGAGCATACTATACCCACCGGCTGACAGTAATGAGCTTACCTGAGCTGCTGGCCGGTTTTAATGCAGCTACCGCTAACCTTGCTTAATAATTGGAATACGCTATGACGATTATTAAGCATTTTAGCGATACCTCGCCTTTACCCTTAAATCAGGATTACAGCAGTTGCTTAACCGATAACCAGGTGGAGCAAGTGTATATTCAGCAGCGCGACCTGAAACACCTGGACCTTTATCAGGTTTGCGCATTGCAAACATTAGCGTTGCATTGCCCTGAGCCTGCCGAGCGGCACGTGCGGGTACAAGGAGCAAGTTCGTTAAAAAGCATGCAACTAAGTGGGCATAGCGAGAATCGTTGGGTGGTGCATCTTGATTTACCACATTTTCCACATGGCTTATCCATCGAGGCCCCATTAGCGCATCTGGATATGTGCTGGCTGCAGGATAACGAGCTGCTTACACTCACCCCGCAAATTAAAGCGGCCTTGTTTCATGCAGTGGTCTTTTTTGATTTAAGCCAAATGACGGTAAGCGATTTTTCTGCCTTGCAGGAATTGCCAGATCATAGCTTGGTGGTGTGTTACGGAGGCTATCAACAAGCATCTGTGCCTACTTTTGCTAATATTGAGCATTTATTGTTTACCGATATTGCTGGGATCGATTGCCTAACGGTTAGTCAGGTAAAACATCTTGTTGTGCAACGGGCGATAGGCTTGCGCACTATTGCGGTATTAGAACCGGGTTTGGCACGCCTGCAACTACAACAGTGCCCACAATTTAGTCAGCTCACTGCGCCTGCTGATTTTAGCGCTGAGGAAGCGCAGTTAACTGATGCAGCGCATGGCAGTGTTGCTCTTTCCGGCCGCTGGCAAAGCGTTAAACTACGCCGTTGCGCGCTAACTGAATTAGCTGCCGTGCAAATTGATCAACTTCATGTCACCGATTGCCCTAACCTGCAACGATTAGCCGTTGGCTCGCCACTGATCTTTACTAACGGCATCTTTGCCCCGGAATTACTGGATCAGTCCAGTTTTTCTATTAACGAGGGCATGATCCGTGACACCCTACAAAAACTGACTGAGCATATGGATCAGGAGTTGGTTGAGGCGTTGCTGCAACAGGCTCTTCGTCAATACAAGCCCTACAATGTTGGCCATGCCATTATGCTATTACAAGCATTAGCCGAGCTTGACTACGATATTGAGAAATTATGGGAACTCAGGGCGGTCTTACATCTTAAAAACCAACGACGCCAGGTACATTTCCGGCAAGAGCCAACGGGCATTAAGCTTTCAAACTGGCGCTGGAATATTAAGGTGGATCGTGTTTTTGAAAGTTATGAGGCTGATTTTTTGTTTTGGCTTAAAGCAAAGCGTAACGGCTTGCCAGAAGCAGACGATTTTATGCCCTTGATGGTACAGACGGCATTAACCAGCGAGCCGGTGGGCTTTTTTACGCTGTGTACCATGCTAAGTAGTGAGGCTGACCATCTGTTGTTGGACGAGAAGTTGGATTTTCTGGCGGTAATGACGCAGAAAAAACTGGCACAAACTAATACCTGGTTAAATTTGAATGAAAACTTAGTACCTGGTTTAAAGCGGTTATGCCACTATTTTAAACAGCTTAGCGCAACAGCAGAAGCTGATAACGCCGAGCAGCAACAGCTGCTTAAAATGCTGTTCCAATTTTTACTGCAAAGCGTATCACCTAAATTGCTTAGCGGCATTTTACCTGCTGCCATGCAGGTGTTTCCGGAATACGTTCGGCCTCAGCTTTTAGCCATGGCCAATGACAGTAAATTACCCTATATCACCAGATTTGCAGACGTTTCCTATGACAGTGTAAAGGTATGGTATACCAAGGCGGCACTGGCAAAATCCGCTTAATCACCTAATCAAAACGCCAGCTATCGTTATGATGCTGGCGTTAGATATTGGCTTAACGTTTTACCAAGAGGTGTAATTTCATCATTTTATCCGGCTTATTTAAGATGCAGCACTTCGCCCCACTTTATTGGCGGCTGACCATCAGGGCTTAGCACCCAAATGACCGGATAAGCAGGTGCCTCGACTGGCGCATTGCCATAACCATCTGTAAAAAATATCAACGCATTGGGTACGCCAACATGGTCCGGATCGTCAGCGATATAATGAAATACCGGAGTAAAGCTAGTGCCACCCAACCCCTTTGCTTGCCACTTTGTTAGCGCGGCCAGATCAGATTTGTCATAAAAACTAACATCGGTAATGCTGGCATCGCAGCTTATCACCTGCAATTGTACCTGTTCAAAACCCTGTAAGATGGCAGTAAGCTCGGCTAAAAACTTTGGTAAGTCTTGTAGGGTGCTGCCGCTGGTATCAATGGCGAGTGTCAACCGCAGACACTGCCCTTGCCTGCCTGGCAAATATAAGCCCTGGGCCAGATAGCGTCGGGCCGGTTTATGCCATTGATAACTGCCACTTATGGTGCGCTGAATAAAACGTTGCAATAAGGTAGGCCAATTCAGTTGTGGTTTAAGCGCATTTTTTATTACCTGTTGCACATCTGCCCCGAAGCTACCTGCAGTTATCCCAGTTACTTGTCCCGCTGCGGCGGTAAATTCGCGCCAACGTTCAACATCCATTTCAGTGGGGCTTTGTGGCCGGAAATCAGGATCGATCTTAAATTCCACTAAATCTGGCATACTGAGATCAGGTTGATGTTGGTCAAACTGTGCTCCGCCAGCGGGTAATCGATTGCCAGGCTGATAGTAGGTTTCTGACCATTCGTCTTCCGGTAATTTACCCAGCAAGGTATAAATTTGCTCGGCAGATTTACCCCGATAACTCTCATCAAACAAAATATTATTGGGCAGATCATCACGTTTAAAAAAGTAGCTCAAGATGCCATTGATTTCATAATCACAGGCGAAATTCCACCGCTGTTGATCACGCTGTTGCTGGCGTAGAAAATGCCCCATTACGCAATGCCACACCTCATGTGCGATAACGAAACGGCGCTGTGGCGCATTGCATTTACGCATAAAATCCAGGTTAAAAAAGATATGCTGGCTGTCGGTGCAGGCGGTGGGCAGCCGATCATCCACCACCACGACCATCTTTAAACGCATGGCCAGCACCGCCACAAAAGGCTGGCTCAGCAACATATCTGAACGCAGCTGCGATAACTCTTCTTGCATCTGCTGTTTATCCCGCAGTTCCAGCGCATTGGGATAGCGGCATTGGATACTGAGCGGCGCTGTCATATCGGCGCATCCTCGGCCAGGTTAGCCCCTTTCTCCAGATTAACGTGCTGCCCGTGTTTATCAGACCACTGGCTAAACTTGCTATGCCCCAGCAGTAAATCGGTTCGTCTTTGCACTTCACTCTCTTTTGGATGCTGTAAACAATCTACCAATGCCAAGGTCGCGAAGTCGGCGCTCATGGCAACGCCAATATCCAGAAAGCGCCCTATACGGGTTTCTAACATGGTATCTTGCCGCCAAAGCTGATGACTTAACGCTGAGCAGAAAGCAAAAAGCATATCTGGCCGCTCCGGGATCTGAATAGGCACTTTGCCGTTGAGCATTAGATCAATATCTGGCATTTCAGAGCGTGATTTTAAAAAGGCGATTAACTGATAAGCCGCCCCCGGCCCCACTAAACCACAGAGTATTTTTTGCAGTAGGCTTTCGCCTAATTGCTCGCGCTGCTTAAGATAAAACGATACTTTCTCCCAACTGCGCGGGCTAGGCCAACCCCGTTCAACATCGGTTTCCATATCAAAAAAACATTGTGGTTGATAACGCAAAAAGGCAATCAGGCCATCGTCGAGTTCATGATTACGTGCCCATAGCGTCCAGCTGTTTAAGTCGGCTTTAAGCTCCAAGTGGCAAAACCGGTTCGCCAGGGCGCTAGACATGGTATAGGCCACTGCGCGATCGCCACTGCGATTCCCAGCCGCTAATACCAACCAGCCAGGTGGTAATTGGTAAAGATCACCCAGCCGCCGATCGAGAATAATCTCATAAGCCGCTACTTGCAGGCTGCGATCGGCCGCAGTGATCTCATCAAACAAAATAATGCCACGGCTGTTCGGATCGCGTGGCCACTCGCCACTGAGTAACCAGTCAACCTGATCACCGCGCACTACCGGTAAACCACGAATATCCACCGGCTCACGCTGTGCAAGCCGGATATCGATAAAACCAATCCCCTGTTTTTTGCACAGCTCGCGTACGATAGTGCTTTTACCCACACCTGGTGGGCCCCATAGCATCACCGGCGCGACCAGCGATGCATGCTCAGCATTTTCCAGCAGCTTAAGTTGAAGCGATAGAAATTGTTGTAGCTCTTTTGGGGTGGTTAAGATCTGGCGATTTGCGGACATAGGCACCTCTGACTGATAGATAACCTAGCATAAGGCAGTGTTGCGACAAGATATGTCGCGCCATTGCCGAAGTCGAAAAATCAATGAGATAAGAGTGAATAATGATGTATCAGCAGCCAGGCTTTACCTTAGGCAAAGGCATTCAAGTACTGGCTTACTGCGCAAACTAGGTTAATGACGAGAGCAACGGCGCAAGCTGCGGGTTTGAATACCGGTAGCTCACAATTTTTACCTCTAAGGCGTAATCTTTATAACGAGTACAGGCTTGTTTAATCGCATTTAAGATCCACTGCGGTTGGTTACCAAAGGCGCCTCCGCCTAACAGCGTTAAATACAGCCGTTTATTGCCGGTGCGCTTTGCATTCACAACCGCTGCCGCAAAGGTTGCTTCATAGGCAGCTTCCAGAATTAAGCTTGCCAATGGCTGCCATAAATCATTGGAGTGGTAGCTATAAGCCACAGGCATTGCAGAGCAATAGGCTTGAGTAACCAAATGTGATGCCTGCTTTATCGTTACCTGAGTATCATATTGCAGCCCTATGCAAACCAGCTCTTTTAACTGCTGATATTCCGTTGGGTTTAGCCCTGCAAGCACCTTATTGATCAGAATAAGTTGCTGTTTACTTGGCAGTGCATACCCATTTTGCATTACCCAGGGTGACGTAATATTTGCATAGTCCGTTGCTGCCAGTAGACTGAAGTAACGCACCAATGCCTGCTCCAGCGAAGCAAGCATATTAAGCTGCTTATTGGCTGTTTGACCTTGCTGCTCGCCAACTGGTACAAAGTAATTGCGGTATATTAACCCCGCGCCGCAGGCAATGGCACAGGCAGGCCCCTGTGTTTTGTCGTTTTGATAGCGGGTAACACCCTGCTCCGGCGTTACATCTGGTGAGACCATCTCTAGTAGATTAAACTGCGATGCAACCTGGAATAAAGCACCGGCATTATCTGGGTTGGCATGCAATTCTTGTACATCCGCTACCACTTCTTCCAGCGACAAAACGCCGGTTACCGCTGCATCGGTATGCAAAACCAACTGCGCCTGTTCGTTTAACTCCGCTAACGATGGGGTACTAAGTGTCCCTGCTTGCACCACCTTACCCGAGTTTTTAAACAATAGCTTGTCACCCTGAACGGTAATCTGTTGTTGAACCTGTGACGGATCCTGCTCAGTAAAGCCGGTTAACTCTTCAAACCACATTCTGCTACCCCGCTTGACCTTAGTTTATTGATAAAATTTTCTTAGTGCTCTAATAATGCTCTCTTCAAGCAAACCAATCATGTTCGGCGTCAACTATCTTGGC
>NZ_LZEJ01000070.1:0-6297 GCF_001704375.1 Alishewanella sp. HH-ZS
TCGTGGGGATACCTCAGGGTCAGATGTCTGACCGGTACCGGAGACGTGTGGATAAGTTTTGGGCGAGTTTGTTGGCCTGCAATGCTACGCCGGCCTCAGTATAGATTCGTAGTTCCGGCGCATTACCTGATGCTCTGAGATGAATAATACTGGTATCACTCAGCGTTATTCTTACACCGTCGGTGAGATCAACGTTTTGAACAGTTTTATCTGTAATACCCAGCTGTTGCAGACACGCCAGGGGTTCAGCCGCAGCAGCTGCCAGTAAAGTACGGCTGTTCTCCGCGCTGAAATTCTGCACCCGCTCGCTGGCGGTAAAACGCTGCGGTAAGGCCGCCACCAGCTCTGAGATTGGCTGCTTATTCGCGAGCAACAGGATCGCAATAAAGGGTAACAAGGCATCGCGCGTTGGTAGCGCGGTAAGTGGGTTACTGTTGATATCTAGCGCACTCGCCAGTAAGAAGCCTCCATTTGCTTCAAAACCTGCAACCCGCTGAAAATCCGGTAACAACGTTTCCATCCCGGCGATAACGTAGGGAGATCCAATCCGGGTGCGCAGCACCTTGGAAAAGCTACCACACAAATCTATTGCGCTGTTGGCATTCACCGGCACTGACAGTGCCTCGATGCCAAGTGCCTTTGCCGTTAGCAAGCCAACCGTATCGCCGCGCAGCCAGTGTCCTTTTTCATCAGCAATCAGGGGCCTGTCACCATCCCCATCGGTGGAGAAAATAGCATCCAGCTGATACTGCCCTGCCCATTGCCGGGCTTTGGCTTGGTCAGCATCAGATACCGCTTCGGTATCAATCGGCACAAAGTGCTCGGTTCGCTCCAGCCGGGTTACCCTGGCACCTAATGCACTTAACAAGTGATGGTACAGATCACGACCGGCACTGGAATGTTCGTAAACACCAATGTGCATGCCGCTCAAACATTGTGCCGGGCAGATAGTAAGATAGCGCTGCAGATATCGCTCTGCCGCTTCGCTGGCAATGACGCTAAGCTCTGCAATATCCGAGGCAAGTAGCTCAGTAGTATTTTGATTGATCGCCAATTCATCTGCTTTGCTGATTTCGCCATCGGGCCGGTAGAACTTCAGGCCATTGCGGTCAAACGGAATATGGCTACCGGTAATCATAATTGCAGGTACCTGATCAGCCATGGCTTGTAATGCCAAAGCTGGCGTTGGCAAGATACCGTAGTACTTTACCTCTAAGCCCATAGCGGCCGCCATACCGGCACAGCTTTGCGCCATTGCCAGGCTGCTGGGTCTGTTATCAATGGCTATTGCTAATGCAGAAAACGGGTAGTGCCGCTGCATTTCCTGCAGAAAACTCTGCGTAAAGGCTGCACACACCTGGGGTGTAAAGTGGCTAACCAGGCCCCGGGCACCACTGGTACCAAAGGCAATGCCACTCTCGCTTATTATCTGTTGCAGGCTAACAGCCATTTATCACTCCACTTATCCACAGCACTCCGGCACCGGTCTGACCAGTTAAACGCGGCCATAAAGGTCAGAAAAACGCACAATATCATCTTCGCCAAGGTAGGCACCGGATTGCACTTCGATCAGTTCTAATGGGATTTTGCCCGGATTCTCCAGCGAGTGAACGGCGCCAATCGGGATATAAACCGACTGATTCTCTGTTAACAGTTGCTGCTGCTGATCAATAGTGACTTTCGCAGTGCCATGCACCACTATCCAGTGCTCAGCCCGGTGATGATGCATTTGGATCGACAGCTTTTCACCCGGTTTTACCGTGATCCGTTTCACCTGATAGCGATTGCCATTATCGATACTGTCGTACTTACCCCACGGCCGGTATACCTCACGGTGAATATAATGCTCACTGCGCCCTGCCTGCTTGAGTTGCTGTACGATATGCTTGACGTCCTGCACCTGATCTTTAGCCGCAACCAGCACCGCATCCTTAGTTTGAATCACAACGGTATTATGCAAACCAACGGTCGCAACAACGCCTGTTTCTGCAAAGATATAATTATCGCTGGAACCATGCTGAAGCACATCGCCAAGCTGCACATTCCCGGCCTGATCTCTATGACTAATTTCCCAGAGGGATGACCAGGAACCGACATCACTCCAACCGGCATCCATTGGCACCACTACCGCCCGGTCGGTTTTTTCCATTACCGCATAATCAATTGATTCTGACGGACAAGCAGCGAATGCCTGCTTGTTTACCCGGATAAAGTCCAAATCAGGTTCGGTTTGCGTCATTGCCTGTTCACAGGCCGCCATAATATCAGGGCGAAATTTCGCTAACTCAGCAAGAAAAACACTGGCTTTAAACAGGAACATACCGCTATTCCAGTAGTACTCGCCGCTGGCCAGGTATTGCTCGGCAACAGCCCGGTTTGGTTTTTCAACAAACTCGGCAACGCTGAATGCCGCATCAGATACTGCCGACACAGCTCCGCGACGAATATAGCCGTAACCGGTTTCTGGCGCTGTGGCGACTATCCCAAAAGTGACCAGTTGATCCGCTTCCGCAAGCTTCGTAGCACGCTGCACTGACGCTTGAAACGCCTGCACATCCTGAATGACGTGATCGGCAGCTAGCACCAGTAGTAAGGGGTCATCACCATTGCGTCTGGCGGAAAGTGCAGCTAAAGCGATAGCCGGCGCGGTATTCCGACCAGCTGGTTCAAGAATGATATTGTGGTTAAGCTGTGATAACTGTCTTAACTGCTCGGCGGCAATAAAACGGTGCTCTTCGTTACAAATCACCAAGGGTAGCTCAGCCGCAATACCAGATAACCTGGCAAGTGTTGCTTGCAACATGGTGACGTCGCCACACAGTTTAAGAAATTGCTTTGGCATCAGCTCACGTGACAGGGGCCACAAACGGCTGCCGCTGCCACCTGCCATAATAACGGGTAGTAACATACTCGATCCCTGAAAATAGAATGTTACCCGCTACTTTAAATCATCAGCCAAAATAAGCAACTTTTGCCGCTCGCTCCGCAACTTATCCACAGCACTCCGGTACCGGTCTGACCACTTCTAGCTGCTGCCGGTTAACCCAATTTTTAGTCAATGCCAGACGTATCTGTTTTAACTCCTCTGCACTCATCTCAGTATTGAATAATTCCCGATAGGCTTTAAGGCGGCTGAACTGACAGTCTCCCAGCGCAAGATAAGTTTTATGTGGCTGAATAATAGCAGATTTCATCCCACAGGCATTGGTGTGGAAACTCGACCAATGATAGCCAGCCGGCGTAGCCGACAGACCTGCCCGCACCGGGTTAAGCTCAATATAACGATAACAGGCCAACAGATAATAGTCGCTTTCTATGCTGCTGGCGAAGTACTTACTATCCCAGACTGTCCCGGTACGTTGCCGGTTTGTATTAAAATAACCGGCGTATTTACGCCCCAAACATTGCATAAAATGAGGCAGTTCTGCGCCGTCATCCGGTGTCACGAGCAGATGATAATGATTGGACATTAGCACAAAGGCATGTAGCTTTATTGAGAATGCCTCGAGCTTGTCGCACAACATGCTGAAAAAGGTTCCTTTGTCTGCTTCACCACCAAAACAGGGCATGCGGTTATGCCCACGGTTAACCAGATGGTACGGCATACCACTGACAAAAAATCGCGGTTTCCTGGCCATAAATTAACCTCCTATTAAATATTTTTTAAAATAGAAGATAAGTTGGCGACCGGCAAACCCGGACAATACCGGTCAGAGGTCTGACCGGTACCGGAGTGCTGTGGATAACTACTGGTTTTGTAGTTGGGGGAAGTGTTTACGCAGTAACTGGATTAACTCATATTCAAAGGCAGACAATCCCTCGATAGGAGCTTGCGTGGGCTGCTGATTCACCAGCGCGGCTTCAATCATCCCCGCACCTACTGTCAGATTGCTCAGCCTGTCGATGATAATAAAGGCGCCGGTTTGCTTGTTTTTGCTATAGGCATCAAATGGCATTGGCTCGGCCAGCTTCAGATCGACCAGGCCAATTTCATTCATTGCCAAGACTTCTGCCGTTTTTTCAGCCAGGGTGTTCACATCTATACGGTAATGCAACTTCTCAACTTCACCGGATGTGGTCTTGCAGGCGAATTTAATATAGTACTGCCGCTCTGGCTTCATCGCATTTTCATGCATCCAAATCAGTTTGGCGCGCAGGCGTGATGACACATGCGGCAAGGCATCCTTTTTCACCAACATATTGCCGCGGCTAATATCCACTTCATCATTCAGGGTCAGCGTGACAGCCTGGCCAGAGTGGGCTGAAACCAGGTTACCATCGAAAGTAACGATCTCTTTGACGGTAGAGACTGTACCTGATGGCAGCACCCGCACCGCGTCACCTACTGCGATACTGCCTGAGGTAATGGTACCCTGAAAGCCACGAAACTCGGAGTTTGGCCGGCTTACCAGTTGCACCGGGAAGCGGAAATCCTCATTGGCGACCGGACTGATGTCGATGTTTTCCAGATACTGCATCAAGGTTGAACCACGGAACCAGCTTAGCTTTTCACTGGTGTTCACCACATTATCGCCTTCCAGCGCCGAGATCGGCACAAAGCGGATATCCGGAATATCTAACGCCCCAGCCAGTTGCAAATAATCATCCTGAATTTCCTTGTAGCGACTTTGCGAATAGTCCACCAGATCCATTTTGTTAATGGCTACGATCACATGCTTGATGCCCAGCAATGAGCAAATAAAGCTATGTCGCCGGGTTTGGGTTTGTACGCCTTTACGCGCATCAATCAGGATGATCGCCAGATCACAGGTCGAGGCGCCGGTTGCCATATTACGGGTATACTGCTCGTGGCCCGGCGTATCAGCAATAATAAATTTGCGCTTATCGGTCGAGAAATAGCGGTACGCCACATCGATGGTAATGCCCTGCTCGCGCTCAGATTGCAGACCGTCGACCAAAAGTGCCAGGTCAACCTTATTGCCCTGAGTGCCGACTTTTTTACTGTCTTCGGTAATAGCCGCCAGCTGATCTTCAAAGATCATTTTGCTGTCGTGTAACAGCCGGCCGATCAGGGTACTTTTACCATCATCAACACTGCCACAGGTAATAAACCGCAGTAACTGCTTGTTTTCGTGTTGTTTTAGGTAGGCCAGAATATCTTGTTCAATTAATGGTGATGCATGACTCATAACGATAACCTCTGACCTTAAAAGTAACCTTCAATTTTTTTCTTTTCCATCGAGCCACTGCTATCGTGATCGATCACCCGCCCCTGCCGTTCGGAGGTTTTGGTCAACAGCATTTCCTGGATAATCTCCGGCAGCGTTGCAGCAGCAGACTCTACTGCCCCCGTCAGCGGATAACAGCCCAGGGTTCTGAAACGCACTTGTTTAAGCTGCGGCACTTCGCCATCCTTAAGCGGCATGCGCTCGTCATCCACCATAATCAAGGTGCCGTCGCGCTCTACTACCGGCCGCTCCTTGGCAAAATACAACTTAGGAATTTCGATATTTTCCAGATAGATGTATTGCCAAATATCCAGCTCGGTCCAGTTGGAGAGCGGAAACACGCGGATACTTTCGCCTTTATCGACCCGGCCATTGTAGATGTTCCACAGCTCCGGGCGCTGATTTTTCGGGTCCCAGCGATGGTTGCGATCACGGAATGAGTACACCCGCTCTTTAGCACGGGATTTTTCTTCATCACGCCGTGCGCCACCAAAGGCAGCATCGAACTTATACTTATCCAGGGCCTGCTTCAGGCTCTGGGTTTTCATAATATCGGTATGCTTGGCACTGCCATGGCTAAAAGGTCCGACATTCAGTGCCAGGCCATCCGGATTGATGTGCACCAGCAGCTCAAAACCATGTTGTTTCGCCATCTGGTCACGAAAGGCAATCATCTCTTTGAATTTCCAGGTGGTATCGACATGCAACAGCGGGAACGGAATTTTACCGGGGTAAAAGGCTTTGCGCGCCAAATGCAGTAGTACAGAGGAGTCTTTCCCTACCGAATACAGCATCACCGGATTCTCGAACTCGGCAACCACTTCACGGAAAATTTGAATAGACTCGTTCTCGAGGGCTTTTAGATGGCTCAAGCTAGGTGTGGCCATAACAACTCCAACATCAGGATAAGTAATGGCGGCAGCTTACCAGAACGCTAGCGCGGCAATTATCGTGTTTTGGAATAACTTATTTCCATCCAGATGTCTGTAACTTATCCACAGCACTCCGGTACCGGCCTGACCTCTGAGGCTGATAGATCCCCACGATTTTAAGGCTCCCACCGAACAGCATACTCCAAAGTATGCTGTCGGAGTCGCTCGAAGGCATC
>NZ_LZEJ01000071.1:0-6091 GCF_001704375.1 Alishewanella sp. HH-ZS
GAGTGATCCCGCCTCCTACTCGATAGCTGGGGTTGCGATATGCTGCTTACACGGTTATTTGGCGGATCAGCTTAGAATGCGGTGTGTCGTAATCAGTATACTGCTGTTGTTATTAAGCTCAGGATTGAGCGGTGCGATGCCGGGCCGGATTCAATGGGCGATCAATGATGCACCGCCTTTTCACATCCTCAGCGGCCCTTATCAGAATAAAGGCATTTGTGATGCGCTAATCAGTGCGGTGCATAGAGCTTTACCCGAGGTTGCTTCGTCAGTGTGGGTTATGCCGCAGCCGCGGATTTCACAGGCACTGACTGATCAAACCGATCTGTGTTTTCCATGTATGATTTATCGCGGCAGTCATAACGAGCGGGCCTATTTCAGCCAACCCACCCATATCTATGAGCCATATCAGATACTGAGTCGGTTGCCGCTGGCTGCGGAGATCGCCAGCCGCTATGGCAGCCCGGTGGCGTTCGAATTATTGTTATCGGCAACGCAGTACCGTTTGGGTTATCCGGCAGGTCGGCGTTATGCCGAGTTACAACCCTTGCTGGATAAGTATCCGCCGTTTTTAGCGAGGCCTGGCGTTGGTGGCGCGGTAACTATTTTACAAATGATTCAGGCAGAGCGTCTGGATTACACCATCGATTATCCTATTGTTGCCAACTATTTTAATCACACCGGTCAGGGGAATATCAGCAGCTTGCCGATCAAGGAGCAACAACAAGACCACATTCCGGGCGCGATCGGTTGTGCCCGCAGTGATTGGGGCCGGCAAGTTGTTGCTTTAATTAATAGTGTGATGCCGCAGGTGCGCCAGGATCCGGTGTTTCTGGAGGTATTAAACTTATGGTCTGGTGCTGACGGTGAGTCATATCAACGTTTTAATCAACAACATTTAGCCCGCCCGGAATACCAGCAAGCGACAACACCGGAATAAATGGCTGGCTGCGGGCAACTTGGCCTAAGCGGCATTACAAGGTAACATCTGCTGCTCTTTGCGTTAAATCAGTAACAGGAAGTAACATGCCGGCACAACAACTTAAACAAAATGGTGATTTTTTAGCGCTTACTTTGGCTAACCCCGATGGTTTATCGCCGGCGCACTTTAGCCTCGACAATGGTACTCAGGTAGAAATCTGGGATACCGGGGTCATTTACTTTGAACCTGCCCAGTGTGGCCAGCAGGATATCGTACTTAGCTGCGGCGTGCATGGTAATGAAACGGCACCGATTGAAATCTGCGCCGCGCTGGTGCGGGATCTGTTGCTTGGTAAGCTACAGCTGAGCGAGCGGTTACTGGTATTATTTGGTAATCCGGCGGCGATTAATAAGGGCACGCGGGAGATTGAAGAGAACTTAAACCGCTTATTCTCTGGCCATCATAGCAAGGGCGCAGGCCTGATTAATGCCGAGCGGCGCCGGGCGCAGGCATTAGAAAATTATGTCAGCCGTTTTTATCAGCAGGCAGGCGCAGGCAGGGAGCGCGCGCTCTATGATCTACATACCGCTATTCGCGGCTCGCGCTTTGAAAAATTTGCGGTTTGTCCATTCCTGCACGGTAAACCCTGGAAAAAAGCCCAGTTTCAGTTACTGGCGGCCTGTGAAGTCACTACGGTATTGCTAATGCAAACCCCGGCCAGTACCTTTAGTTATTATGCCTCTAATAGCCATGGTGCCGATGCCTTTACCGTTGAGCTGGGTAAGGTGCGTCCCTTTGGTGAAAACGATATGCGGCGCTTTGCCAAAGCCGAGCAGACGTTACGGGCGCTGGTTAGCGGGGCCTTGCCGCCGTTTAGCGAGTTCAGGCAAGCCGACTTTCAGCTGTACGAGGTGTATCGCAGTATTAATAAGCAAACCCAGGATTTCAAACTGCATTTTGCCGATGATGTGGAAAACTTTACCAGTTATCCGCTGGGATCCTTGCTGGCAACGGATGGCGATTTGGAATACCGGGTCGAACGTGAAGGTGAGGCCATTATCTTCCCCAATGCCAAGGTGGCGATCGGGCAACGGGCGATGCTGATGGTGGTACCCAAAGATGTCAGCGGCCAGCTGATTTAGTGGCGAAAAGCAGACACTGAGTAAATATAACCTGACAGCTTGGTTGCTGCTCAGGTTTTTTTATGCCCGCCGGCGGTTGCAATGCAGTTTACGTAAAGGTAAAGTTCGGCGCAAAAATTTAAGTTAAAACCGGAATGTCTGCGGGGTGATACCTGCGCCACGACGTGTCGGACGCGACTATAATCTATAAAAAACAACCAAGAGACTCCTTATGACTAATCCAAATAACGCTACCATTACCACGGTGCACCGCGCGGAGTTCACTGCCAGTGATGCGTTAAAAATACCTACCTTAAGGATCCTGCAAGACGATGGCAGTCTGTATGACGGGGCAACAGCGCCAGAGTTAGATAAAGACACCGCATTAAAGATGTACGACACCATGGTGTTTATCCGGGTGTTGGATGAGCGGATGCTGGCCGCACAGCGCCAGGGCCGGATCAGCTTCTATATGCAGTGTTTAGGGGAAGAAGCGACCACGGTCGGCAGTGCCGCCGCACTGAGCGATCAGGATATGATTATGGCGCAATACCGGGAGCAGGGCGCCTTGCGCTATCGCGGTTTTACGCTGGAACAATTTATGAACCAGTTGTTCTCGAATGAGAAAGATCTGGGTAAAGGCCGGCAAATGCCGGTGCATTATGGCTCAAACGCCATTAACTATATGACCATTTCGTCACCGCTGGGCACGCAAATTCCGCAGGCCTCGGGTTATGCCTATGCCCAGAAGCTGCGCGGCCTGGATGCGCTGACGCTGTGCTACTTCGGTGAAGGCGCCGCCTCTGAAGGTGACTTCCATGCCGGTTTAAATATGGCCGCGGTGCATAAGGCGCCGGTGCTGTTTTTCTGCCGCAATAACGGCTATGCCATTTCGACGCCGGCCAATGAGCAGTTTGTCGGTGACGGCATTGCCTGCCGCGCTGTCGGTTATGGTATGAAAGCCATTCGCGTGGACGGTGCCGATATTCTGGCGGTGTATCAGGCCACTAAAATGGCCCGTGACTATGCGCTGAAGCACAACGAGCCGGTATTACTGGAGTCGATGGCTTACCGCTTAGGGGCACACTCCTCATCAGATGACCCCAGCGGTTACCGCTCCAAAGAAGAAGAAGCGCTGTGGCGTAAAAACGATCCGATCGCCCGCTTTAAAGCCTGGTTGCTAAAGCAAGGCTGGCTGGATGAAGCTGCCGATAATGCCAAAACTGAGCAGCTGCGCGCCGATATCCTGGACGCATTAAAGGTGGCAGAGAAAGTCGCCAAGCCTGGTATTGAACACCTGATCTCTGATGTCTACGCTGAGCCTATCCCGGCTTTGCAACAACAACTGGATGAATTAAAAGCACATATCCGCAAATATCCGGATGCTTATCCTATTACTGCCGGGAGACTCGACTAATGGCAAAAATGAATATGTTACAGGCCATTAATAATGCGCTGGATCTGGCGATGGCCAAAGACGATGGTGTGGTCTGCTTTGGTGAAGACGTCGGTCATTTCGGCGGCGTGTTTCGTGCCACCAGCAAGCTGCAGGAAAAATATGGCAAGGCACGCTGTTTTAATACGCCATTAACTGAACAAGGTATCGCTGGTTTTGCTAATGGTATGGCGGCGCAGGGGATGAAGCCGGTGGCTGAGATCCAGTTCGCTGATTATATCTTCCCGGCCTTTGACCAGATCGTCAACGAGACGGCCAAGTTCCGCTACCGCTCGGGTAATGAATTTAATGTCGGTGGCTTAGTATTCCGTACCCCTTATGGTGGCGGTATTGCCGGTGGTCATTACCACAGCCAGAGCCCGGAAGCCTATTTTGCCCATACGCCGGGCCTGAAAATCGTGGTACCGCGTGACCCTTATCAGGCCAAAGGTTTGCTGCTGGCGTCGATCGCCTGTTCGGATCCGGTGATTTTCTTTGAACCGAAGAAACTGTACCGTGCCTCTGTTGGCGAAGTACCGGAAGAGTATTACGAGCTGCCCATCGGTAAGGCCGAAGTGCTGCAACAGGGTAAGGACGTGACCGTGCTGGCCTGGGGCGCGCAGATGGAAATCGTGCAAAAGGCGGTAGAAATGGCGGCCGAGCAGGGCGTATCGTGTGAAGTGATTGACCTGCGCAGTATTCTGCCATGGGATGCTGATACCGTTGCGGAATCAGTAAAGAAAACCGGTCGTCTGGTGATTAACCATGAAGCGCCGTTAACCGGTGGCTTCGCCGGTGAAATTGCCGCCACGATTCAGAAAATGTGTTTCCTGCATCTGGAAAGCCCGATCGAGCGGGTTTGTGGTTTAGATACACCGTACCCGTTGGCACTGGAAAAAGAATATGTGGCCGATCATCTGAAAACTTTCGAAGCCATTATGCGCTCGGTTAATTTCTAAGGAGTTTTCGATGAAACAGGATTTTATTCTGCCGGATATCGGTGAAGGTATCGTCGAGTGCGAAATCGTCGAGTGGCTGGTCAAAGAAGGCGATGTGATTAAAGAAGATCAGCCGGTTTGTGATGTGATGACTGACAAAGCGCTGGTGCAAATTCCGGCGGTGTATGATGGCGTGGTCAGCAAGCTGTATTACGCCAAAGGCGATATTGCTAAGGTGCATGCGCCATTATTTGAGATGGAAGTGGCTGGTGGCGCTGCAGCCCCGCAAGCTACTACCAGCAACACTACAGCTGTCGCTGCAGTCAGTGCGAATAGCGAAATTACTGAAGACTTTATCCTGCCGGATATCGGTGAAGGTATTGTGGAGTGTGAAATCGTTGACTGGCTGGTCGCGGAAGGCGATACCATCGCAGAAGATCAGCCGGTCTGTGATGTGATGACCGACAAAGCGTTGGTGCAAATCCCGGCCAAATATGCCGGTGTGGTCAGTAAGCTGTACTATGCCAAGGGCGATATTGCCAAGGTGCATGCACCGCTGTTTGCGATTCGCCGCCAGGGAGATGTAACGGCGACAGTTGCGGCAGCCCAGGTAGCCGCGCCAGCAGTTAGCTCAGTAAACAGCGCTACCGTCACTACTGCCGCAAGACCTGCTGCCGGTGATAGTGCAGCGGCGAAAGGCAGTAAAGCCTTAGCCAGCCCGGCCGTACGCCGCCTGGCGCGTGAGCTGGGTGTCGATTTACAACGGGTGCCAGGCTCGGGCGATAAAGGCCGGGTTTATAAAGAGGATGTGCGCGCCTTTGCCCAAGGCACCCCTGTTGCCGCTGTTAGTACGCCGGCCGCTAAACCGGTCGCCGCAGCGAACACAGCTGTCGTTAGCAGTGCGGAAAACCGGGTTGAACCTATTCGTGGCATTAAAGCGGCGATGGCACGGCAGATGGCCGAATCTGTATCGACCATTCCGCACTTTACGTACTGCGAAGAAATCGATTTAACCGATCTGATTGCGCTGCGGCTACAACTTAAAGATCAGTATGCCAAACAGGGCGTGAAGCTGACGATGATGCCGTTCTTTATGAAGGCGTTGTCGCTGGCGATTAACGAGTTCCCGGTGATGAACAGTCAGCCGAATGCCGACTGTACTGAACTGACCTATTTTAGCGCCCATAATATCGGCGTCGCGGTGGACTCGAAAATTGGCTTGTTGGTACCTAATGTCAAAGGCTGTGAGCTAAAGTCCATTCTGGAAATTGCTGCCGAGTTGACCCGTTTAACCGATGCCGCGCGCGAAGGGCGGGTCAGTCCGGCCGATCTGAAAGGCGGCACCATTACCATCAGTAATATCGGTGCTATCGGCGGTACTGTGGCGACCCCCATTATCAATAAGCCGGAGGTGGCGATTGTGGCGCTGGGTAAGGTACAAGCCCTACCACGCTTTGCTGCCAACGGCCAGGTCGTGGCACGGCAGCTGATGCAGGTGAGCTGGTCTGGTGATCACCGTATTATTGATGGTGGCACCATTGCCCGCTTTACCAATCTGTGGAAGCAATATCTGGAGCAGCCAAGCAGTATGTTATTGTCGCTGCGTTAACAGACCGGATCAGGGCTGCAGAACAGGCCCCGCATTGCGGGGCCTCAGACTGCTGACAAAGTCCTG
>NZ_LZEJ01000072.1:0-5216 GCF_001704375.1 Alishewanella sp. HH-ZS
GCAATTTGTGGGGATCCCTCAGGCAAAAGATGGCTTTGCTTTAACCGGTGAGAAGATTGTAATCAAAAACGCATTTGAAGCGCCATTCTCTTTAAGTTTTACAGAGATTGAAGAGGTAAAGTACATAAGAAATGTTACCGTCTCAGATAAAGGTAAAGAGAAAGTCGAACAGTATATCGATTTTATTAAGAAAGATGGAAAAGTAATCAAGCTGAATGGTTTATTAGAATGCAAATATGAAAAGCTAGCGGAGGTTTTAAATTCGGCTGTTCAAGATTTTGATTCATTTGAGGAGGAGGACCAACTTGTAACGTTGTCTGAGATGTCTGAGCGATTAAAAGTTGCTTATGTGCAGATTGTTATAAACATGGCATTTTCTGATGATGCTGCTATTGACCAAAAAGAGTATGCAGAAATTCTTCAGCTAATGACGCGACTAGAGCTTTCGAAAGACTCTAGATTTGAGCTTAGAAGTTACCTAGCCTCAATCGATAATTTGGTTGAAGTAGAAGAACTACTCGCAATTATTGATGCAGAAGCTAAAGCTAGCCATAACAAATCGATAAAGATCTCGCTAGTAAAAGACATTATTAACATCCACATGAGTGTAAATAATGGCGAATATTTAGACTGCCCATTCTTGAGAGAAAATCAAAAACTTTTTGGTGTATCGGATGAGGAGATCGAGCTCGCTGTACAGGCAATTAAGCTTGATTTTTCAATGCTGAAGGACGATTTTACCGATGATGCGTTAAAAAGAGGTATTAAAGAACTAGGTGCTAAGGCTGGAGCAGTTGGTGTGCCACTGGCAGCTGTATATCTTTCAGGATCAGTAGTTGGTTTGTCTGCTGCAGGCTTAACATCAGGACTGGCAACGCTTGGTTTAGGCGGTGTCTTGGGATTCTCAAGTATGGCAACTGGAATTGGGGTTGCAGTGCTAATAGGTGTGGGCGCATACAAAGGAATTCGCCATCTCACCGGAGCAAATGAGCTTGATAAGGCAAAGCGTAGGGAGTTGATGCTTAATGAAATTATCAAGCAAACTCAGCGAACTATTTCATACTTGATTGAAGATTTGAACATAATTACATCTAAGCTAAACGAGGCATTGCAGAACTTCTCTGCACAGGATGCAAAGGTTATAAAGTTAATGCAAATGGTTAGTGCAATGACTGGAGCTGCCGGTGTCTTGAATGCTAAGTCTAACGCTACCAAAAATAGTTATATAAAACTCAGTTGTCCAAAAGAATTAGACCTATCTAAATTAAAGTCCTTGACCTCAGAGCCGACTAAACAACAGCTTTATGCTTTGGTGATGTCATTTTACGAAGTTAAAAGCATTACCAAAGTAGTAGATGGTGCCGAAAAAACTATAGATGTGCATGTATTAAAACAAGACATTGCCACCGAGCAGCTTGATAGATTGGCGAAAATCTTTGATGCAATAGGCTACTTTAAAGTGGCTGATGTGCTAAAAAGTAAAGTTGCAGGGCTGTTTTCTTAATGGAGAAAAAAGATAGCCAGGCATCAGCAATGTTGGTGCAAAAGCACCAACTTGACAGTTCGGATTCTAAAATCTCTGAGCTTGATGTAGCCCTAAATGCTTTACTCGGCGCTCAAAAAGGGAATGATCAGGCTCTTGACGGAATGCTTGCAGATATGGAGGCACTCTTAGCGGAGAGTGGTGTCAGTTTTGATGCGCAAGCAACAGAGATATCGGTTGATATGCTCAGTTACGTGAATGACGGAAGCACTTCCGAAAGGTTTTATATTCCGCAGATCTCTTTATTAGATGCTCCAGCGTTTGATGAGAACATCTCTTGGGATTCTTATGTAAGCAACGTTGAAAAATATGCAAGCGAGCATGATATCGATTTACAGAATGACCCATTCGATAGACTACTTACGCCTACCCAGCGAATTTCTCTTGAAAAACGTATAAAGGACGAGTTCACCTACAAAAACGCTAACTGTGACAAGTATGATTATTTGCTCGCGGGCACATGCGGCGTTATTGGAGGGCTAATTGATGTCTTTTTTGTTGGTTTGCCTGGTCAAGGTAAACTGACTACTTTCACAGATAAAGCTGTAGACCAATCTGTACAAATGTTCGCCAAAGCGTTTGGATGGAAAGGCGCTGCCGAAGGGGGCGATGCAACTAAGAGTGCAATTGGCTTCCTTGAAAGAAACTTCAAGGTGAATTACGACCAGGCAACAACCTATGGTAAAAATGGTACCGATGGTTTAGTCGATAATCTTTCACCCAAAAATCACCACCTTAAAAGTCTTGGTCATTCACCAGATTTAGTAGGATTGTTCTTCTCAATACTTAATCAATTTACTAACACCTCTACTTTTGTCTCGAACGGTAAAATTATTACTATAGAAACAGAAAGCTTTGAGCTGCAGGGAAGCAACTTTATCTCTAAGGTATTCTGTGGTTTTGTCAATTGGCTCGGACATCTCTTTTCGGATATGGCCGGTTCGTCAGGGGCATCATCGAGAGGTGCTGGGATACCGATACCTTTCTACAACTGGTTATTGTTAATTAACGTCGGCGAATTTGGTAAGCATAAGCAAACATTTGCAACTATTGCGACTAAGGTTTTTGAGCAAGGATACGATTTCAGGCATGGTTTAGCGATGGCGATACCAGTTCTAATAACTGAACTTCTCACCAGAGTCATGTGGGTATGTAAAAAGCGCTTTTATCATAAAGCGGACTGGGCTGACTGTATTCCAACTGCTAACAACCCTGAGCTTAGGCGAATGTTACTAGTAGCACATGGCTCTTTATGTCTTGTTGATGCAGGAGATGCCGCACTTCGATCTGGTGGTGATATGGTACAATTTTTACTTCGAACTAATTTGATCGGGTGGGTGAGATTCGGGCATTTGGCATATAAGGAAGTGATTGCATGGCATAAAGCTGGTCACATTAATGCGGATGCTGTGGATGAATACCTTGAGAGAGAGTATTCACAAATGTTGGTGAAATAAAGGCAGATCATAAAAACTCAAAACGCATGCCGCTTAACTTCATCCAAATTAGCCACCATAATTTGCTGCGCCTCCGGGCGCGCTTCTATTTTGGCCAAATCCAGATTTAATGCCTGCACGGCATAAGGCACCAGCGCAGAGCGTACCGAGAACACCCGCTTGCCGTGTTGCATATTGTAATCTTCGGCAATAATGGCTTTTTGATAGTCGGTTAAGCGGGAATCGGGTACCAGCACAATATCAATAGTGGTATTCCAGCGTTCATCCTGCTCTTTGGTCATTTCGGCATCGCCTTCAATACCATTGATGCCGCGAAAGCGACTTAATACAAAATCCCGAAACTCGCGGTTTTTCTCGCAGTAAGCGCGCACGTGCCAGCGTAGTGGCGTGCAGACCAGTGTATGCGGGGCAATAATGCGGCTTTCTTCATCTGGGCTGGTGAGAGACACATAACCCATATCAATCTTTTTACCGTCGCGTGCGGCCTGTACCAGAGCGCGCAGAATATCCGGGTTTACCTGACGCAGTGGCGGTGTCAGCATTTCGGTATGGGCAAAGCCTAAATCGAGCTGGCTAAAGGTGTGGGCAAAATCTTTAGTGCTGGCCAGCGCATGCAGGTATTCATCGGCCAGGCCACTGGTGACTTTGGGGGTAAAATCCGCAGCAGGTTTGTAGCCTTTTAACTTGCCGTCATATACCAGGTTGCCAGGTGCAATATCCCGCAAATAGGCATTAATATCTTTTGAGGCTTGCTGGCGCGCGATACCAAAGCTATTACATAAATGATTGGTGGTTAAACGGCCTTCCCATAGCGCGACAATTTCAATTAGCCGGTAACGCATTAACAGCTCCCAGCGCAGCGGCCAGCCGCTGGCGTCTAGGCTACTAGGGCTATCTGTCGAAAGCGGTTGAGGGTTTTGCATCTAAACTCCTGTAAAATGTGTCTGATTAGCATACATACCTGCAATCAATACGTTTTAGGCTTCATCCGTTGCTGCATTTAAGGTTGCAACCGGCCAGGGTAAATTAAACTGCTTTAAGATGGCTTGCTCTGCTGCTAACCACTGGCTGAAGTTATCAATCTTTAAGCCATAAGGAATAGCCAGCACATAATACTCATAAGCCAGATAAACCAAATCGGCATAGCGCCAAATACGCCCAGCATACACCACTTTATCGTGCTTAGCGTTGGCTAAGTGCTCAATAGCATTGATAGTTTTACATAGCTCCTGTAAGCGGGTTAGCCGGGGTAAATCCTCAGCGTGAATGGGTTGGTTGTTCATGGTTAGCTCGCATTATGTTGGGTGTTGCGTCAACTCTAAGCCAGTGCGCGAACGTCTTAAAGGGTTTGGCGCAAACGCCAAAAAACATCTGCCTGAAAAACATACACTGAACACCTGCACAGTATGGCGTGAAGAAACAAACAGCCTAAGATGGTGACACACGGATGACATGTCACTAACCATGACAGTATATGGAGCAATTAGCAGGACGCTATTGGCAAGGATGCTTCTCGTAAGGAAGCTAGTAGCAAGGATGTACAGGGACAAACAGGCAAGGATGCCAATTATCGAAGGAGGCTAACATGAGCATGTTACAGCAAGACTTATTCTTAATAACCTTAGAAGCGCAATTTCGCGATCTGTTTCAGGCCAGTAAAGCGGGCAAAGATAACAGCGAGCAGCGCTTGCGCGCACAAGGCTTTATTCATGCCGGTGAGCTATTACAGCTATGCACTCGCCAACAAGTGCAGCAATTAATGGAAAAGGTACACATAGAGGTATTTGGAATCAGCATTGCCGAGCGCAAGCCTTCAGCCCAAGTGCGCCGCCAGCAGGCCTTGCAACTGGGCGATTATGCTTATTTTGAAGAGCCGGCGTTTAATCGGCAGTAGCGAGTGATTACTTTACAAGGAAGGTTGTCGAGGCAGAGTACGCTCAAGGAAGCGCTAAAAGCGTCCTGGGTGATTAAGTCACAAGGCGGCTATTAATGGGCGCTCTACTTTTGATTGTAATTATAGTAGCAAAAGCCTTTGTTCTGTCCTGGCACTAATTTTAACCGTTTGCTGGTGGCTGTTTTTGCTTAGCACCTTGGGATTCTTTGTGGTGGTATTGTTGTTTTTCCCATCCATTATCATGCTGCCAATGTACCTGCTGGCCATCTTAAATCCGGCAGCTAAATAAACTACAAGGATCTGTTCGGCGTCAACTATCTTG
>NZ_LZEJ01000073.1:0-5027 GCF_001704375.1 Alishewanella sp. HH-ZS
CGCCAGGCACCTCATAAAGCCAAAAAGCCCACTCAGTTGAGTGGGCTTTTTGCTTTATCCGCTACGCGGGTGTACTACTCCCGCACGACAGCCACAGCGCTGCGCTGGTGGCATTGCAGTGGGCTATCCCTGCCCACTGCCCTTCGGGCCGTCGCTTCGCAACGTCCAAAACTGCTCCCGGCAGTTTTGTCGCCATGCTTTATCGGGGTATTTTTGAATGGCGATACCATGCGAAGTAGTACAGTGAAGCCGGGAGACGACAAGCCAACAGTTTGGCTTGGCGCCGGCTGAACGCCCCGAGCTCTGAGAGGGGCATGAAGGCACCTCAATACTGCTCCCGGCAGTCCAAAACTACTCCCGGCAGTTTTGTCGCCATGCTTTATCGCACTTCGACTAAACGGCCTCTGTACGAAGCGCCAAACTAGAAGATGACACGATACTCAGACTCCGGTACGCCCGTCGTACCGGAGTCATCCTAAGATGGTAATAGAAGAGATAAAGCGAGAAGACAAAACAGACTTATCACAGCGAGCTATATCCGCGCCATCAATGACATACCGCACTGTGACCAAGCGGCTTCTGAACAAAGCGCCAAACTAAACACTTACACCACACCCAGACTCCGGTACGCCCGCCGTACCGGAGTCATTCTGCGATAGCGATAGAACAGATTAAGCCAAACGCAACCAAAGACTTATCACAGCGAGCCGTAGCAACGACATCAACCGCTGCACTTACGACCAGATAAGTCTAAGCACTGTTCAATAAAATACAGCTTTAAGTGACAACCACTGCTCTTTTTGCACCGTATACCTGAGCTAATGAATCTTAGGAAGTGTTATGACACAAAACAGCTCAAAGGTCCCTGCACACCGACTTTCACGTTTTGGTAGCTTGGCTTCGTTAGCGGGCAGGGTCGCAGGTGGAATGTTAGCCGAAGGTGCGCGCCAGCTTGTCAAAGGCCATCTGCCAGCGAAACAGGATTTGTTGTTAACTCCTGGCAATGTTAAACGTGTCGCCGAGCAACTGGCACATCTGCGTGGTGCCGCGATGAAAGTAGGCCAGCTATTGTCGATGGATGCCGGCGATCTACTACCACCAGCGTTGACCGAGATTCTGGTAAGGCTACGCGCCAGTGCCAACCCAATGCCAGCTAAGCAGTTGGCCCAGGTACTGCAGCAGGAGTGGGGGGATAACTGGCAACGGCATTTTGCTGATTTTACCTTTGTGCCTATGGCTGCCGCTTCAATAGGTCAGGTGCACCAGGCTTATCATGACAACGGCAAACGTTTGGCAGTTAAGATCCAGTACCCTGGCGTCAGGCAAAGTATTGATAGTGATGTTGATAACGTGGCAACGCTACTGCGGTTAAGCGGCTTGTTACCAAAGGGTGTCGACTACCAAAGCTTACTGGAAGAAGCCAAACAGCAGTTAAAGCATGAAGCGGATTATTTATTGGAAGCGCGCTATTTAAGCCGCTACGGTCAACTTCTTGCTACCAGCCCTGATTATCAAGTGCCCATTGTTTTTCCGGAGTTGAGTACAGCCAATATTCTGGTGATGAGTTATGTGGAAGGTGCGCATATTGAAAGCCTGGCGCAGGCAAGTCAAGCTGAACGTGATAGGGTAATGACCTTACTGTTTCAGCTATTATTTCGGGAATTGTTTGAATTCCGCCTGGTGCAGACCGATCCCAATTTTGCCAACTATCTGTACGACGGTCGTCGGCAACAGTTAGTCCTGCTGGATTTTGGCGCTTGTCGCGAATATTCTGCGGATTTTAGTGACGGTTATCGCACCTTGTTTGGCGCAGCGCTTAAAAATGATAAAGCCAACATTGAAACCGCCTTACAACAGATTGGTTTTTTCAGTCAGCATATCGTCGAATCCCAGAAAGTCGCGGTACTAGAGTTAGTTGCTTTGGCCTGTGAGCCGTTAAAACAGCCGCATGCTTTCGATTTCGGAGCCTCTGATTTAGCCAACCGGCTACGCGAGGCCGGTATGGCCCTCAGTATGAAGCAGAACTATTGGCATACGCCGCCAGCAGACGCAATCTTTTTGCACCGAAAAATTGGCGGTCTTTATCTGCTGGCTGCCCGGTTAAAAGCGCGCGTTAATTTGCAGGCTATATTACTTCCTCACCTGGTTTGAGCGCAGCAAAGGGAGATAGTGAGCGCAGGTGTCTAGCCTGCGCTTTTGTTGCCGGGATTTAGCGTACCAAATGCCATTTAGTCTGACGGCCTGCCAGATAAATCACCGTTTTACCGTCAAAGTAGGCGCTTTGCTCCAGCTTGATATGTGCCAATTGGTTTCGCCATTCTGGAATAGCTTGCTTGATGTTACCCTCTATCGCATAGGCAGTATTGGCATAGAGCTTCCAGTCGCCTTGTACTGGCGTTGGCCCCTGATTATCCCACATTCCGATGGTGGGCCCCGGAGCATGGCCGAAAAATCCCAGTGGGTGTGAGTAAGTACTGCTGAGAATGCCGGCTGCCTGAGCTTTTTGCTGGGTGGCTTTTAAAATCTGATTGCCGGTACGCCCCGTTATAAACTCCTTTTTCAGGATATCCTGCCAGCGGTTGCCGGTTGCCAGCGCGGCTTTTAATCCTGCAGGGGCATCCTCCTCATCGGCTTTAAGCACATAGGCCATTTCCTGGGTGTCGCTACAAAGCTTCAGATAACAGATCCCAACGTCAGTATGCAGAATATCACCACGTTGAATAACGCCGGACTCGCCGCAAAATGCCGTATCTTTATCACAAGGTGTGCCAGGGCGCTGTAAGCTGACATAAGGCATAAACCAAATTGGTAATTGCAACTCACTAAAACGCTCACGCAGATACCAGGCGACATCTTCAGTGGTGGTTACACCAGGCGTAATGACCCGGCTACTAAAGCCCTCGGCAATGACGCCACGGGCAATGCCGATAATATGCGGATAGACAGCCAATTCAGTAGCAGTACGTTGTTCTAACCAACGCACCACCAGATTTTCCGCAGGCACCAGGCGACTTTGGTAAGCCTGTGGTAAAACTTCTTTTAAGCGGCTATGCAGGGCCGAGGTTAAACCATCCGCCACCGGCCACTCTTTTGAGACGTTAATACCAATTGTTTTTGGATCTTTGCTGACAATTAAATCAGCCAACGCCTGCCACTGCTCATCGAGGCTGCCGCCTTGCCAGGCCGCAGTGTAGGGCGCGCCCAACGGGTAGCGGTTTACCGTCAGTTTTTCGATAGTACCATCAGCCAAGCGATTAAAAACCAGCATAGTGGTGCGCCTGGCGGCAAAGCTGGGTTGGGGCACCAGCGTAAAATACACCGGATCTTCGGCCTTTTCGCGATTAAGTACCAACCACATATCCAGGTTTTGTTCTGCCATCAGCTGTGGCAAGAGTTGCTCTAACCGCTCTGTAAGCATCGCGTTTTCCGGAGCAATACGCTCCCGCTGCGGTAGCACCGCAAAATCTGCAGCGCTATTAATATAGCGCCCCTGACTAAAGCTTGCTTCGGCGGCGACATGCAAGGGGTGGCAGATAAGTAAAGGCAGGCAGCATTTTAAAATTAAACGAATTTTATGCTTCATATAGTTTATTCTTCGTAGATGTGGTTTTAGTTATTGGGTCTTAGGTTATTCGCGTTGGCTGCAACAAGAGTTGCCGCCGACGGGCGATTAAATACGAAACTTCTGTACCAGTATATGCAGTTGTTCCGCCAGCTTTGCCAGCTCATTGCTCGAGGCACTGGTTTGATTAGCGCCGGATGATGTTTGCAATGAAAGATCTCGGATATTCACCAGGTTCTTGTCAACTTCCCGCGCTACAGTAGCTTGTTGTTCTGCAGCACTGGCGATGGTGAGGTTTTGTTCATTGATCTGCAGTACCGAAGCAGCAATTTGTTCCAGGGCTGCGCCGGCTTCGTGTGCAATTTGCCGGGTGCGATCGGCTTTTTCGGCACTAACGCTGATGGCTTTAACGGTATTACTGGTTTCCGCCTGAATGGCATGCATCATACTTTCAATTTCTTTCGTCGACTCCTGTGTTCGATGCGCCAATGCCCGTACCTCGTCGGCGACAACGGCAAACCCCCGGCCTGAATCACCTGCTCTGGCGGCCTCTATAGCCGCGTTCAAAGCTAATAGGTTAGTTTGTTCTGCGATAGCACGAATGACATCAAGGACTCTGCTGATGCTGGTTACCCGCTCAGCCAGAGTTTGTACACCCTGGTGGGTATTGGTAATTTCATGCTCAAGTTCGGCAACAGTCGCGATGGTATGTTTGACCTTGTCCCGGCCAGATTTCGCCTGTTCCTCAGCAAGCTCTGAGTTCTGTGATGTTGCGGCAGCGTTACGGGCTACTTCTTCAACAGCAGTGGTAAGTTCGGTAACTGCAGTAGCGGCTTGCTCTAGTTCATCACTTTGTTGGTGGAGTACCCGGGTTGATTGCTCAGTAACAACGCTGAGTTCTTCTGCTGTTGTTGATAGCTGATTCGATGAATCATTAATGGCAACAATAGTGTGCTTCAGCTGTTGTTGCATCTGTACTAACGCGCGGATCATCGCCGCCATTTCATCGCGGCTCTGGTCATCAAAGTGTTGTGTCAGATCGCCTTTAGCGATTGTTTCGGTAGCACTCAGAGCCTGATTGATCGGTTGTAATAAACTGCGACTAAACACGAACGCAAAGAGGGCGACTAAACCAACCGCAATAACGATCGCTGTGATCATCATGGTATTGGCCTGGTTGATAATGCTATACACATCCGTGCCAGCAGCCTCCGCCCGTGTTTGTTGATAGCGCCCAAGTTGATTGAGAGCATCCGTGACCTGAAACCCCAGCTCAGTGAAGCCCTCATGCCGAAAACTGTCTGCGCGAGCAAAATCACCAGCGCGGACAAACTCCATCAGCCGCGCGTGCTGTACATCATAATTTCTCTTGCCGGTCATCACGGCCTCGAGCATTTGCCGACCCTCTGCGGACTCGACCAAGCGCCGCATCTTTTCATAACTAAATAACTGTGCCAAATAGTAG
>NZ_LZEJ01000074.1:0-4470 GCF_001704375.1 Alishewanella sp. HH-ZS
CATCCTAATTGTCGCCGAACAGCCCATGGCATAACAAAATTGAAAAACTGTGGCATGCCCTGCACGAGACGATAACCCGGAATCATCAGTGCAAAAACATGGATGATTTACTGGAGCAGGTTTACTACTTTATGGACACTGCCGCACCGTTTCCGGGCGGAAAACATGGATTAAAGCGGGTGTATCACAATTAGGATCAGCTATTTAGATTCTTGGGTAGAACTGACTAAGATTGTTTTAGCTCTATGCTTGTTGTTATTTGGGGTATTTTGTTTTCTAGCTCATTAACTTTTGTAGCGTAGTTCTGAATTTGTAACGTCATGGAATTATGTTGAGCTGCCAGCTGGCTCATTTGTTTTCTTAGGTTGATGATTTCGATCCGGTATTTTTCCTTCAATCTTTTTTCTGTTTTCAAAGAATCTCTGAGCTTTGCAACCAATGCCGCGTCCTGAGTCGAATGCTGAGATTGACTTTTAAGACGTAGCTGGTTCGCTTCGTCATGAATCTTTGCAACTATATCTTTATAGTAATGAGCTGAACCATTACCTAATCCGGCTTCTTGCTCAACCGCTCTCACTGATAGCTTTTGTTCAGGCGAGATGCGTTCAGTGTTATGGCTAAGAATGCGCTCTAGTGCTTTTATAAGCTGAACACGAGTGTAATCAGATTTGCTCATATTTTGCCCCATCCATTTTAAGCTTTGAAAATGGAATTCTAAAATGATGCATCACTTTCTCAGCTGCTTTGATTTGTGTTACGAAGTGACTATAACCGGATGCTGTTAGTTCTCCTATGCTATCTAGATAAAGCAGCTTTTCCGATGCCCATTTATGCCGTTGAAACCAGTTTTTTGCTTTTTCTTTATCGATGAGCTGATTTTCGCAAGTAAAACAGGCCGCTGGAGATGATACCTTCTGCATCTGACAATCGTATCCTGCCAAGCAGTAGGAGTGAAGTGTACCAACCAAGTTTAGTTTGCCGGCCTTAACCAAGCTATACACATGATCCCAGGAAGAGAAAATCTGGGCGGTTGTTTTGCGCTCTTTCATGATCGACTTGCCCATTTTTCCATAGAGTTCATCTTTCGAATTGAGCCAACCATGTATTTTTTCAGTAACCATTTCGTGCTGAACTTCGCGCAATAAGGCTTTTAGTTCAACGTCTAACTGAAAATAGGACAACTTACTGTCTAATCCGCCCTCGCCATACCAGTCTGACGTAGGGACATCCAAGTGTTTGAATTGTTGTTTTATTGCAACACTAGAGCAAAGGTCATGCCGTTTTGCGAACACAGCAAAAGAGCGTCTGAATTGATGAGATGTCAGAGGCCATAGCTTGCCCAATTGAATTTTTGCATCGGCGTGTTGCGGGTTACAATTCGGGTTAATTAATTTGAACTCTTCAAGGTCTGCTTCTGTGATGTAAGCATTTGCAGCTTTCGCAATCTCATTGAAATGTGTTCGCATACTTCCTTCAAAGCGGACCTTTGGGAATGTTGCTTTGCTGGATTGGTTGAGCCACAAACAGTCCGATATGTGAACACGGATTGGATCCCCATCTGTAAGCAGTTGACTTCTCATATTACGAGACAATGCTTCTGCGAGTTCAATCGCTTTTAATGCGACCGGAACAGTGAGCCATTCACATGTCTGAGGTCGGCCTTGAACCATTTTGTGGTGTTGGGACTGCAGGAAATAATATTTTTGGTTATTGAACACTCGTGTTTTAAAGCTGTCCGCGGTCAGGCCATATAACTCGCTTCTTCTCATGCCTGTAAATGCCGCACAGACAATGTAGCAAGCTGTCTGCACATTTGTAATCCATCCCTTAAATTTACTGCCATTTGTTGGCACCAATTTGGCCAATGGCGTTTCTTGAATGTAAGACTCAATTATTTCAAAGTCTTTAGAAGGCTTAGATTTACTCACTTCAATTCGATAGGCAGGCTCGCTTTTCTTTAACCATTGCCACTGACCAGATTCTATCTTTTGGTCAATTTCTTTCTTGCCAATTAGGTAGTTATCATGAAGATCGGTAAGTAAGTTGTGAATTAAATCACGGTGTGGATGCAATGACTCAACGATGCTTAGTGCTTCTGCGTAAATGAGCTCCATCAATCTAGTCGGTATTGCGTAAAACTGGTCCGTCTTTACTTTGTCCAATGCAGCATATTCTTTAGCTAATTCTTTTGGTGTTTGATCTGTTGGAGATGAAAACGCAAAAGGCAGTACGCCGGTTGTTCTCCTCAAGTTTGCAACAATAATAAAAATATGTTGGCAGTTTGCGATGCTGTATTGTTGGGTTTGAATATATGAGCAAAATTCACTAAATACCAAGGGGTGTGAGAGCGTCTCTACCGATTAGAATGAGTAACTATCTAAAAACTTAAATATTTGATTTAGTTTACTGTGTCGACTTATTAACGTAGTTGTTTTAATCACAGGGCCTGTCCGGGGCTTGCCAGCTACATACATCCAGTAAAAACAGATAAGTTTCATCTCCATAGCGAGATATTCTGATGCGATCTCAGAGAAAAAAATGCCCTTTTTGTTGGTGATTTTTGTATCGACGTAGGAAGATAAATCCCAGTATTCGTCTCCGAACCTACTGGCAGGAGCTCCGAAATGGTCTCGGCTGACAACAATTTCATTAAGTTCTTTCCAGTTTTCAGTTTTGAATAGTTCCATCACATGCTGAACGCCCAATTTGTTCTCTTGGAGAACGCTCTCAGGTATATGAAGTAAAGCTCTCACTAGTAGCCCCTTATATAAACAAGTTAAGTTCTTCTGGCCATAATGGATGACGACCATCTTTTAGCTTTCGCTCGGCTAAACGACGAATTTTCGGGTCGATTCGGAATATTATTTGATTTATCCGATGAAGTATTTCTTCAAAGTTGTTCTTAAACTGTGATTGGTTTAAATGGTCCCCTCTAGATTCCTCGAGAGAACATTTGAAACTTAGTAAGCACCAAATGTCGTCAACTTCCTCGATAACAACCTGATTTGTACAAAAGAAACAGTTAAGTATGTCTGCGCATGCGAGATTTGATACATCCAAGGCCTTAGGGCTGAAGTTGACTTTCCGACGATACTTGTCTGCTTTGCTTCCAAATGGGTCTGTGCATCCAGTTCCAATGGGTGCTCGATCAGGCTTTTGGTGTGCGATCGAATATTTTTGAATAAATGCTTCATAGGGAAGTACTTCAACTTTTAAAATACTTCTAGCTTGCTCTTTAGCGTTCTGAATTTCGCCGCAGCGAATTGCGCTCTCCAAAGTGTGAGCTACGGCCTGCAGTTGCATATTGTTTTCTGGCTCATTACCCTTGGTGTAATGACGGTGGACAGTGTTTGGAGTATTTCCTAAGATTAAAGATGCCTCTGTGACATTGTTTGTTAAGGCAATGTACTTACTGCTACCGGTTGCCCTAAATCTTTTTGCTTCAGGCCTTAATTGATTTCCAAAGTCATCCTTTAAACCAAATGATTTAAATAACCAGTTATTAAAAGTTCGGAGGTGGGCCGTTTCTAACGTTGATATAACACCTTGTCTTGATTGATAAAACAGATGCTCGTCGTCAGGCCTGATCAGACTACTGATTTCAAGTAAATCTTCCATGAATCTTAATGCATGCTTAGGAATATGGGTTGCGTGATTTTCACCTATTGCGATAGTTACAAATTTATTTGCTCTATTTTTTAAAACTGATTGCTCATACCAAATACCAGCTGAGCCTTCGCGTCGTTTAGGTTTTTTCATGCTCAACAAAGAAGTCGTATTTGCCCAAGTGTAATAGGCCATCAAAAAGAAACTGGCGCAAAAGTACTTTGTAATTACGCCACATACATCGAGTCTACGGTTTGAATCTGAATAGTTGGCTGTGTATGTGCTTGGTGCTGCGTTAACGTGTAATGGTGGGTTTTGTCTTATCTGTCTCCCAAGCTGTTGGTGTAATATTTTTAAACATCGGACAAGCTTTATTAGCTCAGTGTCGGAATAGGAATTCGAGGGGTTCGCTTCAGATCTGAAAATAGGGTATTTCGAAAACCAATCGAACACAGGGCAGTCAAATAATTCTAAGATGCATTTCGTTGCACTTATAAGTTTTCTCGCAGAGTTCACCGCTATTGAATGGGATTGAACCTGCTTTATGAGGTACCGCTCCCAGATTTCTATCGCTATAGCAGATTCTGGAGCGACATTATTCAAGTCGCAAAATCTAACATATTTTGCAAAATCCTGAATGTATCCATTCTTGGTTTGGTCTGAATATTCGTTGTTATCACTGAAAGCCTGAAACCATTTCTCAGCTAAACAGTCTCTGTTTGCAAATTGGGCTAGTGGGATATCTTGCAGTTTCGGAACACCATAGTAACGGAATCTCTCAAAATCAAAAAAGGCGTATTTGGTGATCCCGATTTTTAAGCTCAACCGTAAAGGCCTAAACGCCTGAGGGATCCCCACAAATTG
>NZ_LZEJ01000075.1:0-4239 GCF_001704375.1 Alishewanella sp. HH-ZS
GCGTTCAAATTTAGCCTTAGCCATAAGTAACCCTTATTAAACAAAACGGCGGTGATTGAAAAATCAGCATTGTAATGCTTACGAGGGAGGCTTGCAAGATGGTGCTGATACCCAGAATCGAACTGGGGACCTCGTCCTTACCAAGGACGCGCTCTACCGCCTGAGCTATATCAGCATTGTGATCTTATTGGAGCGGGCAGCGGGAATCGAACCCGCATCTTCAGCTTGGAAGGCTGAGGTAATAGCCATTATACGATGCCCGCGGCCTTCTCGTAGCTATTCTCCTGACGAAGATGGTGGAGGGGGAAGGATTCGAACCTTCGAAGGCAGTGCCGGCAGATTTACAGTCTGATCCCTTTGGCCACTCGGGAACCCCTCCACTAATGGTGCCGCTTATCCGAGTCGAACGGATGACCTACTGATTACAAGTCAGTTGCTCTACCAACTGAGCTAAAGCGGCACTACGTCAGTGGGTGCGAATTCTAGTGGAATGCGGAAAGTCGCGCAACAGAAAAACACGAAAAAAGCGGATTTTCTTAGCCAAGTGGCTAAATGCTAGCCAAAACAGCTTTTAATTGTCGATGTATTGCGCAATACCCCGAAATAACAAAAAGGGATCAACCAACACTGGCAGATCAGGCAGATAGCTTTTTAACAGTTCGGCATCACCACCAGTGAGCACCAGCTGTTGTGCCGGTGTTGTTTGCCAGCCCAAACGGATTGCACCTATTATTGCTGCCAAAGCGCCGTTTTCGACACCGGCGCTGGTAGAACAGCCCGGGGCGAGGTTTGGCATCAGCTGCTGCGCCTTATGTACCCGCGCGGTTTGAGTCAGCAATGCTTGCTGCTGTAATTGTAATCCGGGCAAGATCCACCCACCCAGATGACGATTTGCCTCCAACCAATCAAAGGTCACAGCAGTTCCGGCGTCGACGATTAACTGACGGTCTGCCGGATAAGAGCGATAAGCACCTAGCATCGCTAACCAGCGGTCAACACCAAGTCGTTGTGGTTCAACATAGCTATTTATCAAGCCAAAGGCGCTGGCCTCAGTATGCAATTGCACCGTTGGAAAATTTGCCGCTTGCAGACCCTGTAACAGCTCCGTTGTTTTCTGCTCTGTTGCTACGCTGCTCAGGTAAGCCGCAGTAACAGGTAGTTTAAGCAAGCCAGCAACGGAATCGAATGCCAACTGTTGGAACTGGCCGTTCTGATATAGTGCGGCTTTTAAACGGCTGTTTCCCAGATCCAATAGTAGCTGCATCAGGTTGCTCCTCTTAAACTGAGCTCTCCGCCATAAAACGCCTGTAAGCCTGCGACAGTTTCAAGAAGCAGGGCACCTTGTTGATCCACACCACGACAAATGCCGCTGATCTCTTTGCTACCACTGAGTTTAACTGCTTTACCGGCATAGAGATCAAACTGATTAAAACGCTGCTGAAAGGGTGCAAAGCCCGCAGCGTTAAACAGCTCCAGAGCACCAATTAGATGTTGCTGCAAACGGGCAATTAGCACATTGCGGTCAACCGTTGCTGTGGCGTGAGATTGCAGATCGGTGAATGGTTGGTCGATGCTCTGGTCTGCCAGCTGCGGCAAACGAATATTTAAGCCTATGCCAATGACTAACTCACACACCGCATCCGCTTGCCCTGCCAACTCAACCAGAATGCCGGCAGCCTTTGCCCCGTTGATGTATAAATCATTAGGCCATTTTACTTGCGCTGGCACCTGATAATCTTGCTGCAACAGGTCAGCCAATGCGCAGGCGACGACCAGACTCAATCCCATGGCAGCAGGGATCCCCTGCTCCAACCGCCAATAGCAACTAAAGTATAGACTGCTACCAAAAGGCGAAAACCATTGCCGCCCACGGCGGCCCCTTCCTGCGGTTTGCGCCTCGGCCACGATCACTTGTCCCGGCTGTAACGGCTTACCGGCCTGGATCAGTGCCAATAGCTGCGCATTGGTAGAGTCAGTAATATGCTGCACGCGGATCTCCGGACCATCATTACACTGTAAACTACGGATCACTGCCGCATCTAACAGCTGCAATGGGCTGGAGAGCGCATAGCCCTTACCCTTTAGCTTAAAGATATCCAACCCGAGTTGACTTAACTGCTGCAGATTATTCGCGATTGCGGTACGACTTAAACCAAAACGTTCAGCCAAACGCTGACCGGAATGAAACTTACCGTCAGCAAGTAAAGCCAGCAACTGCCGTTGTAGCTGTAAGTTAGGCTGGGACATGGTGCTGTCCGGCGCCATTGAGTAATCTGACTTCGGGTTCAAGCTCAATGGCGAAGCGCTGCAGCACGGTACTTCGAATGGTAGCGATTAAAGCCAGTAAAGGGGCACTATCGGCCAGGCCGTAATTCACAATGACCAGCGGTTGCTTCTGATAGCAGCCGACGTTATCAACTACCACGCCTTTGAAACCAGCTTGCTCTATTAGCCAGGCAGCAGGTACCTTGACACCCTCTGCTTGTGGATAGCCGGGCAGTGTTGGATAGTCATGGCGTATAAGTTGAAACTGCCGCTCGGTAATAACAGGGTTCTTAAAGAAGCTGCCACAATTTGGCAGCTGCCGGTAATCAGGAAGCTTACTTTGCCGGATCTGGATAACAGTTGCGAAAACCTGCTGTAACGTGGCTGTTTTTGGTAACTCTTTTAAGCCGGGATAATCCAGCACTGGCATAGGCTGGCGTGATAGCGTCAGGCCAAGGGCCACTATTACGCCGCGGCCCTGCAATTGCTGTTTAAAAATGCTATCGCGATAAGCAAACTGGCACTCCGATGCCGGTATCCGTACTACTTCACGGCGCTGCCAGTCGTAGAAGTCAACATAGCTGCAGCGATCTGAGAGCTCGACACCATAAGCACCAATATTCTGTACCGGCGCTGCGCCCACCGAGCCCGGTATTAAAGCCAGGTTTTCCAGACCCCATAATTGCTGCTCTATCGTCCAACTGACCAGTTGATGCCAGTTATGGCCAGCTTCAACGTGTAACAGAACATGGTCAGTATCGGCGTGTTGGCTTATTCTCTTAGCAAGATAGCGTAACACCGGCTTATGCTGCGTAGCCAAAAAGATGGTATTGGTACCCTCGCCTAATACTGTTGGATAATCCGGTCCGCTAAATTGCTTAAGATCCGTAATATCGGCGGCGAGAAATACCTGGTCGAGTTGATAAGGCAGGCGAAAACTTGAGTACTGTTCAGCTGCTTGCTGACGAAGAAGTTGCATAGCAAAACCATGGTTGTGAATTAGCCGCAATTTTAAAGAACCCCCGCCGTGAGCGCAAATTTATTGCGGCTTTGGCAGGAAAGGATTGGTTGCAGATGCCAGATAGCGCTGACAGGTCTTTATCAGGCTATGCGCTTACGGATATCTTGAGGCTTTTTGTTGTCTCAGTGTTTTGTGTTGTCTGACTTAACACTTTTTATGGCTGTTGTTTGGTCGTAGTGTGGTGTGTCATTGATGGCGTGGTTATGGCTCGCTGTGATAAGTCGTTGTTGGGGTTTGGGTTGGTCTTTTTTATCACCATCGCAGGATGACTCCGGTACGACGGGCGTACCGGAGTCTGAGTATCGTGTCATCGTCTAGTTTGGCGCTTCGTATACAGTTTTAGAGTCGGAGTGCGATAAAGCATGGCGACAACTTCGTCTGGAACGAAGTTGGACTGACAGGAGCAGTATTGAGGTGCCTTCATGCCCCTCGCAGAGCTCGGGGCGTTCAGCCGGCGCCAAGCCAAACGGTTGGCTTGTCGTCTCC
Source organism: Alishewanella sp. HH-ZS (assembly GCF_001704375.1). Taxonomy (NCBI): domain Bacteria; kingdom Pseudomonadati; phylum Pseudomonadota; class Gammaproteobacteria; order Alteromonadales; family Alteromonadaceae; genus Alishewanella; species Alishewanella sp. HH-ZS. Next base: position 3,773 of record NZ_LZEJ01000075.1, read on the forward strand.
CGGCTTCACTGTACTACTCTGCGCATGGTATCGCCCTTCATAAATACTCCGATATAGCATGGCGACAAAACTGCCGGGAGCAGTTTTGGACTGCCTCAGGCAGGTCCGAAGGGCGAAACACAAGGAGGTGTTTCGCAATGCCACCGCTGTGGCTGTCATGCGAGTGCAGTACACCCGCGTAGCGGATAAAGCAAAAAGCCCACTCGACTGAGTGGGCTCTTTGGCTTGAATGAGGTGCCTTCATGCCCCTCGCAGAGCTCGGGGCGTTCAGCCGGCGCCAAGCCAAACTGTTGGCTTGGCGAATTCCCGGCTTCACTGTACTAAGTTGCTCACCCCCTCCCTGGGGTTCGCCGCTTCGCGGCCAGCTAAAGCTGTCCAAATTCGCTCCCGGCGAATTTGTCGCATGGTATCGCCCTGCTCGAGCAGTACACCGCGTCAGAATCGCAGCCAATAAAAAAGCCCCACTC
>NZ_LZEJ01000076.1:0-3945 GCF_001704375.1 Alishewanella sp. HH-ZS
CGTGGGGATACCTCAGGGTCAGAGGTCAGACCGGTACCGGAGTGCTGTGGATAAGTGCTGGCTGTTGAGGGCGCTGTAGCGCGGACGCTGCGCAATGCTCGGATATTCGGCGCTACTGATGGCAAGGAGCGGTGTGTTGCTTCCTTGTTCCTGAAAGATACGCTGCGCAAACTGGTACCAGCTCATCACCTGTGAACCGGCATAGTGATAAATCCCGTACGGCAATTCCTGCTGCAAAATAAGCCTTACCACTATTGCGGCGAGATCTTTGGCATGTGTTGGTGTACCTGTTTGGTCAGCGACAACCTTAACCGGTGCAGTTTGCTGGCTTAACCGCTGCATAGTGGTATAGAAGTTTCGGCCAACATTGCTGTAAAGCCAGCTGGTTCGCAGTATGTAGTGCGGGCACTGACTTTGCTGGATAGCAAGCTCCCCTGCTCTTTTACTGGCACCGTAGTAGTTTATCGGGTTCGGGCTATCCTGCTCCGTGTAAGGGGTGTTTTTTTCGCCGTCAAACACATAGTCGGTTGAAAAATGAATTAGCAGGGCTTGTTGTGCCTGACAATAGTCTGCCAAATGCTTTACGGCGATTTCATTGATCGCAGTACAAGCCTGTTGGTTACTTTCAGCAAGATCAACCTGAGTATAAGCTGCACAATTGATGATGATGTTAGGTTTAAGCTCTGTTAGTTTTTGCGTTAACTGTTTGCTATTACTGATATCTAACTGTTGCCGATCGCACGCGATAAACTGCATTCCACTTGCCTGCAGTGCTGCGTTGATATGCTGTCCGAGCTGACCGGCGGCACCGGTGATTAAAATACGCATTAGTTTTCAGCTAAGGTGCGGCAAATTGAAGCGAAGCTTGGCGCTTGTTGATCTTTGGCCGAGAGGATTGCAGCTTGCAAAGGCCAGGTAATGGCCAGATCCGTATCGAATACGTAAAAAGCACCCTCGTCGTTCGCGTCGTAATAGCTACTGGTTTTGTAAAATACCAGGGTGTCATCAGCTAATGCCTGAAAACCATGCGCAAAGCCAGGGGGAAGCCAGAGCTGCCGCGGTTGATCAGCGCTCAGGTAGATACCTTGCCACTGGCCAAACGTATTGGAGTTGGGTCTGATATCCACCATTACATCGTAAATTTCACCTTTAAGTACAGATATCAGTTTACCTTGAGGCTTGTTGCGCTGAAAATGCATGCCTCTAATCACACCGCGCTTTGACTGCGATAGGTTATCCTGAACTAATGGCAGAGTGATTCCCGCTTGCTGGAAGCGTTGCTGAACATAGAGTTCAGTAAAAAAACCACGGCTATCGTGAAAGTGTTGCTGTTCAAGCAGCAGACAACCGGCTAGTGATGTTTCTGTTATGGTCATAGTTTGCTTCACTTTTTTGCCGATTATAACGTATTTTGGTGGTATTCAATGTCGGAAGTGTTATTTGTTACCGGTGGTTCGGGCTTTATTGGCTCTGCTTTAATCAGGCATTTGCTAAATAGCACGGATTATCAGATCGTCAATATCGACAAATTGACATACGCTGCCGCCCCAGAAGCGCTGGCCGTCGCGAGCAAGCATAGCCGCTATCGATTTTATCAGCTAGATATTAATGATCTCGACGCTATTACCAAATTTTTCGCTACATATCGCCCGGTGGGCGTATTTCATCTTGCTGCAGAGAGTCATGTAGACCGGTCTATTCAGAGTGCATCCCCTTTTATTCAAAGTAATATTGTTGGTACTTTCAATTTGCTTGAGAGTTGCCGCAATTACTTTGCCGGGCTAACGGCTAGCTGTAAAAAGGCCTTTAAATTTGTTCATGTTTCTACTGATGAGGTATACGGCGATCTGCCAATTTCTGCTCCCGCTGCAGCAGAAGGTGCACCTTATCATCCCAGCAGCCCTTACTCAGCCAGTAAAGCTGCAAGTGATCATCTGGTGCAAGCCTGGGCAAGAACCTATGGTCTGCCTGCGATCATAACGCATTGCACCAACAATTACGGACCCCATCAATACCCCGAAAAACTGATCCCGTTACTCGTTCAACGTGCGCTGAAACTGGAGCCGTTACCGATATATGGAGATGGCCTGCAAATCAGAGATTGGTTGTATGTTGACGATCACGTGCATGCACTATTACAAGTTTTTCAGCGTGGTAAGCCCGGCGAGTTTTACAACATTGCCGGAGATCAGCCGCTGACGAATCTTGCAGTTGCACATGCGATATGCAACTTAATCCCCACTCTAAACTTACCCACAGCACTCCGGTACCGGTCTGACCAGCTGGAGAGCTTAATAACTCATGTAGCTGACCGTCCTGGGCATGATCGACGATACGCATTAAATAACAATAAGATAAAGACAGAAATTGGCTGGGTTCCGCAAGTGCGCTTTGAAGAAGGCTTAGCAAGGACGATAACCGCAGTGTACGAGAGCCTTACTACGATTCGTTAAGTCAACCCCGTTTATCCACAGCACTCTATCCACAGCACTCCGGTACCGGCCGGAGCTCAGACCTCAGACCGGTACCGGAGTGCTGTGGATAAGTTATTTTTTGGGCGATAAATTGTATATTCATATTCGCGGCTTTATGATGGCGGCATCACTTCTATAGCGTTATAAGGAATGCATAATGCTGTCTTCATATTCAAAAGTTTCTGTTATTGGCCTGGGTTATATCGGTTTACCCACTGCAGCTGTTATTGCCTCACGTGGCGTTGAGGTTGTTGGGGTTGACGTATCGGAGCATGCGGTCAATACCATTAATCAGGGCAAAATTCATATTATCGAGCCGGATCTGGACATGTTGGTACAGGCGGCCGTGACTACTGGCAAGTTGCGAGCTTCATTAACTCCGGAGCCGGCACAGGCCTTTATGATTGCCGTGCCCACCCCCTTTAAAGAGGATAAGGCGCCCGACCTGAGTTATATCCGTGCCGCGCTGGAAAATATCGCGCCGGTAATCGAGAAAGGCAACTTAATCGTACTGGAGTCTACTTCACCGGTGGGCACTACTGAGCAAATCGCTAAGTGGCTGACTGAACTGCGTCCGGATCTGAGGGTACCACTGGATCCGTCTGATAATGCCGATGTGTTTATCGCACACTGCCCGGAGCGGGTATTGCCTGGTCGCGTATTGCAGGAACTGGTAAGTAATGACCGTATTATCGGCGGCATCACCGAGCGCTGTGCCGATCAGGCTACTGCGCTGTATCAGTTATTTGTGCGCGGCGAATGTTTACGTACCAACGCCCGTACAGCTGAGATGGCAAAATTAACAGAGAACGCTTTCCGTGATGTAAATATCGCTTTTGCCAATGAGCTATCGCTGATTTGTGACGAGCTGAAAATCAACGTATGGGAACTGATCAAACTGGCTAACCGCCATCCCCGGGTTAATATTTTAAGCCCGGGCCCCGGTGTCGGTGGCCACTGTATCGCGGTAGATCCGTGGTTTATTGTTGACTCGGCGCCAGCGCTGGCCCGGATGATTCGCACAGCGCGGGAGATCAACGACGGTAAGCCACATTATGTGATCAACAAGGTGAAAGAAGCCGCGGATCAGTTCAAACGGCCGGTTATTGCCTGTTTGGGTTTAGCTTTTAAAGCAGATATCGACGATCTACGTGAAAGCCCGGCTTTAGATATCGCCGAGCATCTGATCAACGACAATGTCGGTGAAGTGCTGCTGGTAGAGCCGAATATTAAGGCGCTGCCAAAACGGTTAAGCCAACACAATGATAAACTGACCACCCTACCCAAAGCGCTGGAACGCGCCAATGTGTTAGTAGTATTAGTAGATCACCGTCAATTCAAAGCCCTGCATGTCAATGACGTAGCCGCTAAGGTGGTTATTGATACCCGCGGCATCTTCGGCTAACACACTTATCCACAGCACTCCGGTACCGGTCTGAGGTCAGATGCTGATAGATCCCCACGATTTTAA
>NZ_LZEJ01000077.1:0-3776 GCF_001704375.1 Alishewanella sp. HH-ZS
TTGTGGCAAGGATGGTTCAAACTACAAACCATCCTTGAAGGTTATGACCTAGCAAAGTCTCTTGAGGCTGACTTGTGATCAAGAGACAGGCCATAACGCCGGGCTTAGCTCGAAAGCATTTTAAAGAGTGCATAAAACAATGCGCTGTAAAGCGCACTATAAACAACCTGTTTATTTTCGTCTGCTTTTGGTTCTTTATCGGATAAGCAAAATCCCAACTTGCATCCAAATGCAGTGCCTAGTGACACAAATGTCATCTCAAGCAGAAATTGGATAATCATCTTACTGAAACTAACCAATCATTGTTCCAGAACGGATTATCCAGGCACCAATCTGCTTACCAAGCTGATATGCCACCACTATCGCCAGCAAACTCAGCAAGGCTAAAGCGAATTTCTTACTCCATGTCATGCTTACCTCCAAAAAAGCAAAAGCGCTGGGTTTAGCAGCGCTTTTTATTATAGATTAACTTTATTGCAACACAACTTACTCGGCAGTATCGGCCTTAGCGTTTTTAACAAACTCATCCAGCCAGGCCGTAGTTTCCCATAGCATATGAAGTACCGACTCACGGGCGCGGTAGCCGTGTGATTCCAGTGGCAACATCACTAAGCGGGTGGTGCCGCCGTTGCCTTTAATCGCCTGATATAAGCGCTCGCTCTGCATGGGGAAAGTGCCGGCGTTATTATCATCACTACCATGGATCAGCAGTATGGGTGTCTTAATTTTTTCGGCATGGAAGAACGGCGACATCCGCACATATAACTCCGGATCATCCCACAGGGTACGCTGCTCCATCTGGAAACCGAACGGCGTTAAGCTACGGTTGTAGGCGCCGCTGCGGGCAATACCGGCTTTAAACAAATTGGAGTGCGCCAGTAGATTTGCTGTCATAAAGGCACCATAAGAATGACCGCCAATCGCCACCCGGTTCGGGTCTGTTACGCCGCGCTCTACACCTGCAGCAATCGCCGCTTCCGCATTTAAGATCAGTTGCTCGATAAAGCTATCATTCGGCTCCTGCGTCCCTTCGCCAACGATCGGCATGGTGGCATTATCCAATACCGCATAGCCCTGAGTTGCCAGGAACTGCGGTGTCCAGTAACTGATGCGGTTAAAACGGTACGGCGAATCACTAACCTGACCGGCAGCGTCAGCACTGCGGAACTCGCGCGGATAAGCCCAAATCACGGTCGGCAGTGCGCCATCGCGGGCTTTATCGTAGCCGGCAGGTAGCAGCAGTGTCGCCGACATTGGAATACCATCCGCACGCTGATAATTAATCAGTTCACGGCTAATACCCTGGGTATGTGGCATCGGGTGCGGTGTTTTGGTCAGGGCAGTCAGTTCGCCGCTGCTGAGATCGCGCAGGTAGAAATCCGGCGGCAGATCCGGCGCCTCACGCTGGGTTAACAGCTTGCCTGATGGTAACAACGTAAAAGGGAACTCGTAGAAAGGCGCTTCCGAACGCCATAAACGGCGGGTTTCACCAGTAGCCAGCTGACGCTGATCGATAAAGGGTCTGTTACCCTCTGGTGACGCGCCGACGCCCGTTAAATAAATAGCGCCATCCGCTACCCGCAACAAGCGCTGGCCGTTAGCAGCGGTAGTTAATAACGGACTGCCCGGATCATTATAACGATCTTCAGAAGAGCGCTCCCAGAATACCCGGGCTTGCTGCGCCGGGTCCAGATACCAGACTTTTTCATTGCGATCCTGCCACCAACGCTCCCAGACCAACAGGCTGCCATCGGCGGCCGCTAACAGGTAGGAGAAACGGAAGCTTAAATCCAGCAGCTTTTCTGGCTCGGCGTTAAAAGGCGCTGCCAGTTGGAACAGCTGATCCCGTACCGTCACTTTATTCGCCGGATCGCCACCATCCGCCGCTTCAGCCCAGTATAGCGTTGCCGCCTGATCCGGGCGCCAGCCTACACTACGGCGGCCGGTGATAACCGCATCAAAGGCTATCGGTAAATTATCGGCTACCGGTTGCTGCACCACCTGATATTGCAGCTTGCCGCTGGCATCCCACACCTCGGTGGTATAAGCAAAGCGCGATACCGGTACCGCATAGGAAAACGGCTGCTCAATACGGCTGACCAGAATAAAGTTATTGTCCGGCGATAACTCGGCACCACGCAGCAGTTGTGGCTTGCCCAGGGTAGTCACCTTATTGTTCAGGCCGATTTTTACCAGCTGACTGGTAAAGTAGTAGCTAAACAGGGCTTCATCATATTTGTTTTTTAACAAATCCTGATAGGTGCGCGCTGGTGCAGTGCGGCCACGGGCTTCGGTAATCACCGGGCCAGTTGGCACCTTGCTTTGCACCGGTTCAGCACCCCGTTTGGCAGGAATACTGGCGGCAAAAATCGCTTTGCTATCAGCAGTCCATTGCAGCGAGCCCCCCCAGATGGCATTTAACCGGATATTGCTCCAGCGGCTGGCCCGCAGTTTTTGCAGATCCACCTGCCACAGTTGGGCTTCGTTATCTTCCAGTTGAATAAACGCCAGATAACGGCTGTCGGGGGAGAAATTAAGATTGACCGCTTTCAGATCCTTCGGCAAGCCTTTGATCGCTTTTGTCTGCTGCGTATCCAACTCGATCAATTGTAATGACGAGACATAGCGCGGTTGTGACGGACCATTATTCGCCGGATTAAACCTTACACCAGCCAGCCGGTATTCCGGCGCCGCCAGATCGGCAATACCTGGTAAGGCGGCAAAACCGGTACTTAGCATCAGCTTGCCATTCGGGCTTAACATCGCCCCCGGTGCTGGTGCCGCATCGACGATAGCTACAATCTCTTTTACCGGCTGCTGATAGCCAATATCCACAGCCGTTGCCAGTGCCAGTTGACTGCAACTGAGCAAGCTACCCAATAAGGCAGCGCGAAGGATCATCTTCATTGTTGGATTCCCTGTCTTTTTGTTAGCCCTTTGTTATAACAGCTTTTGCCGGCAATACCAGCTTGCTTTCGACCATGTTGAGAAAAACTGAGATAAGCGCCAGTAAGACTGTGCGGGGAGTTACAAGTTGTTACATTGTCTTAGCAAACATAACGCAAAGGGTCAGCGCTATTAAGGTGCAATTCAGCGGGCGGGTTGCAGTATCGATAGCGTTACCCCAACTAAGAGGACGCTGTTATGTTAAAACCCTTTATCGCGCTTTTCGTGATCAGCGCTCTGGCTGCACCAGCTCTGGCTATGGATTCGCCGTTCTATGTCGGTGGCCAGGTCAGCGCCACTAAGCTAAAAGAAACGGACAGTAGTGAGAGTTTTTCCTTCGACTTTACCACCTTATCTGTGCTGGCTGGCTACCAGTTTAACCCTTACGTCGCTGCTGAGGTACGCTTTGGTACCGGTGTCAAAGGCGAGCGTTACCGCGAGCCGGGTTATCTGGAGGAGCTGACCGTTGACCAACAAAGTATGCTGCTGTTAAAGGCCGGCGTACCGCTTTCCAATAGCTTATCGCTGTATGGTTTAGCCGGTTATGGTGCCAGTAAATTTAAATATGAGGTGCAGGACGAGGGTTTTCGTTTTACCGATAGCGAGACGCTGGATGGCTTTGCCTGGGGCGTCGGCGCTGGTCTGAAATTTACGCCCAGACTCACCGCGACCCTGGAATATTTACAGCTACCGCAGGAGCGCTTCCGTGACGGCAGTGAAAGCTACAAGTTAAAAGCCAATAATCTGAGCCTGGGTATTAATTACCAGTTCTGATTAAGCGCCATAAAAAACAAACCCCGGTCAACTGCCTGTCTCTTATACACAAATCC
>NZ_LZEJ01000078.1:0-3285 GCF_001704375.1 Alishewanella sp. HH-ZS
AAAATTTCTGGGGATACCTCAGGTAAATACGTCAGCTTTAATGGTGGCTAATACAATACAAGTTAGCGGTTATATTTCCGCGGGGCAACGTTAACTGTTGCCCATGGGAGTTTTTATCAACCTAAGATTATTGAGCAAAAGTTATTTTACACAAGACTGATAAGACTGGGCTTTCTGAACGCCGCTATCAATTAATGTTTTGACATCGCTGTTGTTGATATTGGCTAATAGCTTGTCCATAACTTCTTGTGCGGTAGTAGCGGAGGAGGCTTCAGCCAGGCATGAGTAAGCATTTGCAATTTTGTTTTTGACTGCCGCCATCGCTTCTGGGCTAGTGAAATCAACCGTTAGTGCATCATTAATTGATGCGGAAAGTTGACTTGCCAGCTGAGGTGAATTTTTTAACAACTCTAAGTTGAGGCCATTGATATCCACGGCTTCTAGTTTATTTTGTAGTTCAACTGCCTTTTGATTGGCTGCATCTTGGGCTTTATCAATCATCTGATTTGCACTATCACAACCTGTTAGCACGATTACACAAGCAAGCGTAATTAGAAATTTTTTCATACTGCGTCCTTTTGAAAATTAAATTATAGTGTCATTGGTATGGTTATATCTACCAGCTTTGAGAAAAGTCATATCTACATTAGTATGTAATTTTAAAGGAAGGTTCCGGAACGATTTTCTGAAGCGAACAAATTCCGATTACATCACCAACAGACAATATCAGTGCATGCGAAAACATTTTAGCCCCCTTGAACCTAAAAACGGCGTTTATGTTAAACTGCTGCGATTTTTGCCGATCTAGTTTGCTGATAAAACGGAACTTTAACGCGATATGAGTGCACTTTACGCTATTTTTCTTGGCATTTTACAGGGTATTACCGAGTTTTTGCCGATTTCCAGCTCTGCCCACCTTATTCTGGCACCTTTGGTTACAGGCCAAGTCGATCAAGGGTTGGCATTTGATTTAGCTGTGCATATGGGCACCCTTTTGGCGGTGCTGCTGTACTTTCGCCGCGATGTGTTCAACTTAACAACAGATAGCCTGGCAGCACTTGCGCGGCGCCAACATGTCGGACAAAGCCCTCTGGCGCTTGCCGTTGTGCTGGGCACCATTCCGGCCTGCATCGCTGGTTTACTACTACTGGATTTAATTGATACCCACCTGCGCTCGGTGGCCGTTATTTTTGTTACTACCTTAGTATTTGGTATTCTGCTTGGTTTTGCCGATGTTACGGCTAAGGCTGAACGCGATTTGTCAACATTGACACTGAAAGACGCGCTGCTGGTGGGGTTAACGCAGGCCGTTTCTCTGATCCCCGGCACTTCACGCTCTGGTGCAACCATCACAGCAGGTTTGCTGCTGGGTTTAACCCGGCAAGCTGCGTCGCGCTTTTCATTCCTACTGGCGATACCTATCACCTTTTTAGCAGCCAGCGTTAAATTGCTGGAAGTAATTAGTACTGATGCCGCCAGTATTGATTGGCTGGTTTTTGCCATTGGCACCTTTACCGCTTTTATTACTGCACTTGCTGCCATTCACTTTTTCCTTGCTTGGCTAAATCGCTTTGGTATGTGGCCGTATGTGATTTATCGATTATTGTTGGCAGCGGCGATTTATTGGTTTTTAATGAGATAAGCTATGTAACAGCACCGATTTTCAATTTTATTACTGGTTAGTATTTTCAGGTGCTGTAACAGAGGCGAGGCATGCTGCCTTTGTTGATCGTTTAGTCAGATAATTACGGTTACAATAGGGTGGGTTCCATCACCCAAATCAACAAACTCTTAATGTAAGGAACCATCGAAATGATAACTTGGTTAATGCTTGCTGCTGGGCTTGTTTTACTGGTAATAGGTGCAGACACTCTGGTAAAAGGTGCGGCGCGTTTAGCTTCGTCTTTCGGCGTACCCAGCTTAGTTATTGGCTTAACGGTAGTGGCTTTTGGTACCAGCGCACCGGAGCTAGCAGTGTCCGTTAAAGCGGCGTATGCCGGTCAGGCCGAACTGGCGATAGCCAATGTGGTGGGCAGCAATATTTTCAACGTGTTGTTTATTTTGGGTGTTGCGGCTTTGATCATGCCGCTTATTATTTCAAAACAATTGATCCGTCAGGATGTACCGTTGATGGTATTAGCCTCCATAGTTGCGATGTTAATGGCACTTGACGGCCAGATTTCGCGCCTTGAAGCCGCAGTACTATTTGCTGGTTTATTAGTTTATACCGCTTTTCTGTTTTATCAGGGTAAATCTAAACCCTCCAGTGAAACGGCAGATCACGAAATTGATGACATGCTAAAAGACAAAAAACCGGCCTGGCAAAGTGCTTTGCTGGTGATTGTTGGCTTGGTATTGCTAGTGTTAGGTGCCCGCTGGTTAGTACAAAGCGCTATTGAGCTGGCAACTGCATGGGGTGTTAATGAGGCCATTATTGGCCTTACGATTGTCGCAGCTGGTACATCTTTACCTGAAGTGGTTACTTCTATTGTCGCGACCATTCGAGGCGAGCGCGATATTGCGGTGGGTAACGTGGTTGGTAGTAATACCTTCAATATTTTATGCGTACTCGGGTTATCTGGCCTGGTTTCACCCACCCCACTGTTAGCTGGCGCCCAAATGTCAGCAATTGATATTCCGGTAATGGTGGCAGTTGCCATGTTGTGTATTCCGTTCTTCTTTGCAGGCTCTGTTCTGAACCGGATTGAAGGTGGCTTGTTCCTGCTGTGTTATGTTGCTTATACTTGGTTCCTGATTGCATTGTCACTGAAGTTTGAATATCTGCCTGATTTACAGAAAGGCATTATGTATGGCTTGGTGCCCCTAGTGGGCATTTATGTCGCGTATAGCCTGATGCAGGACCTCAGACACAGAAGCAAAAAGCACAACATGTAAGTTTGAAAGAATAATGTAATGGAGACGTGCAGATTGCAAACATGCTTGCATGTAATTAATAAATCTCTGAGCCGCAAGTAGTTTAACGAGGTTGATTCGTGTCTAGGATTTCGCGGGATGTGCAGTTACGTATATTGTTAGCAACCGGATGAACCGCTAAATGACTAAAATAACGTGGTTGCTGGATCACTAAATGAGCCGAGTGGTTAGTACTAACACCAAGGCCTGGTAACTGAGTGTCTGGGATTTCGCGTGAAGTCCACTACGAGAATTTCTGACAGTAACTCGAGCTTGAAAACTGCATATTTCATGCTCTATGCAAAGACTATTCAGGTTTGCAAATATTTGCACTAAAAAGCAGCACAGCAGCTGAGGGATCCCCACAAATTG
>NZ_LZEJ01000079.1:0-2836 GCF_001704375.1 Alishewanella sp. HH-ZS
TCCCGCCTCCTACTCGATTTATGTCTAACCCAGTTCAGGTCAGTTCAGTTCATCTGCCGTTTCGGTGATCAGACGGCGAAACCAGATATGGCTGGCATCCTGATGCAGCAGAGGGCTCCAGATCATTTTCAGTTCAATTGACGGAATGGCAAAAGGTGGGTCCATAATCGCCATCGTCGGATCTTTTTCGTATAAACGGGCGGCGCGGCTGGGCAGCGTCGCAATCAGGTCAATACCTACCGCCAGATGCATCGCCACATGGTAGTTACGGGTAAAGACGGTGATATTGCGTTGTTTGCCCAGTTTGGCCAGGGCTTCGTCTACCCAGCCGAGCTTTTGCACATCTTTCGGATCCATACCGACGCCGACACCAAAGCCGGTTTTACTGACCCAGATATGCTGCGCTTTCAGATAGCTATCCAGATTAAAGTGCGAGAGCACCGGGTTTTGCCGGTTTAGCAGGCAGGAAAAACTATCGCGCCAGACGGTTTTCTGATGAAACGACTGCGGTAATTGATCAAAGCGGTTAATCGCCATATCGACCTTGCCATTTTCCACATCATGAAAGGTCACATCGGACGGGGTCATAATATCCAGACTGGTATAGGGCGCCTGTACCCGCAATTTTTTTAACAGCGCTGGGATCAGCGTCGAGGCCGCATAATCGCTGGCCATGATCCGGAACACGCGCCGACTTTGTGACGGCTCAAAATCTTTGTTCGGTTGTAAGGTTTCTTCCAGAGTTAGCAAAACACCGCGTACCACAGGGGCTAATTCGCGCGCCCGCTCGGTAGGCACCATCCCCTCAGAGGTGCGCACCAGGATCGGATCGTTGAGTAAATCCCGCAGTCGTTTTAAGCCATTACTCATCGCCGGCTGGGTGATATTCAGCTGGTTGGCGGCACGGGTCACATTCTTCTCCCGTAGCAGCACATCTAGGTAAACCAGCAGGTTGAGGTCCATTTTGTTGATATTCATATCTGAAATGCTCAGCTGTCAGTACATTATTGCGCTGAATCATAGCATTGCTGCAAAGCGAACCCAATAGCCGTTTTTGCCATTCACTAAAAAAATGATGGGCATCATGAAAATCAGCTTTATGAATCTTTGTTTTGTTAACTATATTGAAAGCACACCACAGCGGTTACAGTTAAAACCAAGAGGAAACTACCATGACAGCTTATCAAGATCAGATCGCCGCATTAGAGCAAGTTGTTGGCAGCAACCAGGGCTGGAATGCTATCAGTCCTGAGTATGCGGCACGGATGCGTTTACAAAACCGTTTTAATACCGGTTTAGATATTGCGAAATATACCGCTAAGGTGATGCGCGCCGATATGGCCGCTTATGACGCCGACAGCAGCCAGTACACGCAGTCATTAGGTTGCTGGCATGGTTTTATCGGCCAGCAAAAGCTGATTGCGATTAAAAAGCACTTTGGTACCACCAAGCGTAAATACCTGTATCTGTCTGGTTGGATGATTGCCGCACTGCGCTCTGAGTTTGGCCCACTGCCGGACCAATCCATGCATGAGAAAACCTCAGTGCCGGCATTAATTGCTGAGTTATACACCTTTTTAAAACAAGCCGATGCCCGCGAGCTGGGCGGTCTGTTCCGCGAACTGGATGCAGCCCGTGCTGCCGGAGACAGCGCCAAAGCCGCAGCGGTACAGAGCAAGATTGATAACTTTGAAACCCACGTGGTGCCGATTATTGCCGATATTGATGCCGGCTTTGGTAATGAAGAAGCCACCTACTTACTGGCGAAGAAAATGATTGAAGCCGGTGCCTGTGCGATTCAGATTGAAAACCAGGTCTCGGATGAGAAGCAGTGTGGTCACCAGGATGGTAAGGTCACAGTACCGCATGCGGATTTCCTGGCGAAAATTAATGCCGTGCGTTACGCCTTCCTGGAGCTGGGCGTCGATGATGGCGTTATCGTGGCCCGTACTGATTCTTTAGGTGCTGGTTTAACCAAGCAAATCGCGGTAACCAAAGCGCCGGGCGATTTAGGCGATAAATATAACAGCTTCCTGGATGGCGATTACATTAGCAGTGCCGATGATATTGCCAATGGTGACGTGGTGGTAAAAGCCAATGGTAAGCTGTTAAAGCCGAAGCGTTTGGCCAGTGGGTTATTCCAGTTCAAACCGGGCAGTGGTATCGATCGGGTGGTATTGGATTGTATTACCTCATTACAAAACGGTGCTGACTTACTGTGGATTGAGACCGAGAAGCCACATATCGGTCAGATCAAAGAGATGGTTGACCGTATTCGTGAGGTGGTGCCGGGTGCCAAGCTGGTTTATAACAACAGCCCATCCTTTAACTGGACGCTGAATTTCCGCCAGCAGGTATTTGATGCCTGGCAAGCGGCAGGCAAAGATGTGTCTGCTTACGATCGCGCCGCCTTAATGAGCGCCGAGTATGATACGACAGAGTTGGCACTGGAAGCCGATAAGCGGATTCAGACCTTCCAGGCTGATGCGGCGCGTGAGGCGGGGATTTTCCACCACCTGATCACCCTACCGACTTATCATACCGCGGCTCTGTCTACCGACAATCTGGCTAAGGAATACTTTGGCGCCGCCGGTATGCTGGGTTATGTGGCTGGCGTACAGCGTAAGGAAATCCGTCAGGGCATCGCCTGTGTCAAGCATCAGAATATGTCTGGTTCAGATATCGGTGATGATCACAAAGAGTACTTCTCTGGTGAAGCGGCACTAAAAGCCGGTGGTACCCATAACACCATGAATCAGTTCTAAGTTTTCGCAACGTGGTCAGGTAACTGACATTGGGCAGCCTCGGCTGCCCTTTTTTGTGGTGCGCCGGGCAT
>NZ_LZEJ01000080.1:0-2574 GCF_001704375.1 Alishewanella sp. HH-ZS
TAAAGGAATGAACCTTGTCATCGGTTAAAGTCAAAGCAACTATCGTAGAAGATAATACTGGCATTAAAAGTCAGCTCCCCATCTTGATCACCGAACAAGGTGAAGTTGGTTCAGTTACCGATTACTTGCTAAAGATGGAAGCTGATGGTGCTAGTAATGCTTTAATGAATGGTTTTATACAAGCCACTTCTTTGCTCTTGGATTACATGGAAGCCAACAAAGGATTATTTGAAGATCCTAAAATGCTATTCCAAACCTTTGCTAAGCGTCTTTACACAGGCACCATCGGTGAAGATGGTTTAGATCCCTCTGGCTTGTACTGGGTGCCAAGCTCAACTGATAACGTCAATAAACATATTCATCGATTAACGGCATTTACTGATTGGCTGGCTAACAAGCATGGCGCAGAGCCAATGAACCCTTTGCGAGATGCCACACCTCATGAGCAACGCTTGAATTATGCGGCATGGTATCGAAAAAACCAAAATGACTTCCTTGGACATATTGAAGATAAAACTGTTAACAAAACCATCCGTAAAGCTCGCACAATGAAAGGACGCACTCCATTGACGAAAGCCGAAGACGATGCTTTAGCATTCCCAGATAAGCATTGGGAATCATTCTATAAAGATGGTATTGGCGGAGCAAAAGATCCACGAGTTGCGCTGAGAGATAAGCTTATGCTGCTCTTGATGCACGGTGGCGGTTTGCGTGAAAGTGAAGCTATTATGCTCTGGGTGACTGATGTACTTGAAGATCCGTATGACCCTGAAAAAGCGATAGTTCGAATTTACAACGAAGTCGATGGTAAAGCACCCGAAGGTTGGCGTAGTCGCTCAGGGACAAAAACCAGAGAAGCCTATTTACAAGAAAAATACGCTCGTATACCACGCAAACGAATGAAAGGCACGGCATACGTTGGCTGGAAAACAAGAGTTGTAGACCATCGAGATAACTACATACAAGTTCAGTGGTTTCCAGCGGATTATGGCAAGGTTTTCATGTCACTGTGGAAGAGCTACCAAAAATATCGAGCCAGTATTGACTGCCATCACCCCTATGCGTTCATTTCATTCCATCACAGCGCCCTTGGAAACCCATACACTTTGAATGCGTTTCACCAAAGCTATGCGGCGGGATTAAGGCGCATTGGCTTAGAGCCAAACAAATCGGAAGGGTTAGACCCGCACGGTCATCGTCATAGCTATGGCAGACGCTTAGAGCGTTCAGGACTCAACCCGTTGGTGATACGACGATGTATGCACCATAAATCACTGGAGTCTCAAGTTCCCTACACAGGTAAAGGGCAGCAGGAAATTTCCGATGAACTCAACAAGGCCACGCTACAACTCGCAAATCCTGAGTCCAAAGTCAAAGCGCTCGACTGGAAAGAGTTGGTCGAGCATGGTTTTGACGACATTGACCCGCAAGGGTATTTCACAGGTAAGCACCCCAAATTGCGAGGTAAATAATGGCTAGAACTAAAGGCAGAAAAAATGACGGACGTGCATCGGACTTAACGTTTAAATGGATGCTCACCACCCTTGGCCCTGAGTGGGAGCAATGGCAGGAATTAGCCGCTGAGTGGATGGCGATACAACATACGGGGATTGACGGCAAGCGTAAAGCGTTGAGCCGTTTTTTTGAGTCCTACCTGGTAGAGTGCGCTCCCTATGCAACTGATATTGGTCTGTTTTTCAAGGGCTACAATGGCCATATCTGCTCCGCTGAAGAACTAGAAGCTACTGTGAGAAAAACTATTAACGACCCCGACACAGTATCAAAATCTATCAACCACCCCTGTGACTTCATTAATTACGTCATTGAGCATCATCTATCTGAAGGAGATGATAGCGGCAACTTAATACCACTGGTTCGCAATCCGCTGAGCAAAATTAAGAAGCAATCCTCACACACTGAAACCGTGCGTAACCCACTTCCGTATCGTTACATCCAAGGCCTGCGCCAAATTCTGTGTCCATTGCCAGATAAAGCAGAACTGACGGTGATTGAGCAAAACCTACCACAAGGCGAGTCGTTACTGCCTAGCTATCACTACCGCCATTTCAAGCATTGGACATGGGCACAAGAGCAAACAGGACAACGCAATCAGAGTGGCGATTGGTTTGAAGTTGAGCCTGACTTGATTGATAAAACCGACCCCGATTGCGTGTGGCGCACCAAAGAAGTGACTAGAAATGGTAAAAGAATCACCCTCCACCAAATCTGGTCACCTGTCAGAGCGATGGTCATTTTCATGAAATTGCATCTGCCGCTGCGCACCTATCAGGTGTCCATGTTAGACAGCGGTGAAGCGGATACGTGGCGCTATGAGCAAGGTCAGTGGAAGCTCAATGACAAGCATGACTTTGCGCTCGGTAGCGAAAAGCGTCCTTTTGGTAAAGGCATCTTTCGCCGTATCCATGACACCATGACAGGGCAATATTCCACAGGCTTGTATATCAACACCAACAAAACCGCCGACCAGAATAAAGATGAACTAGAACGCGGCTACATCATCCCTTGGCAGAATGAGGAAGTATTATATTGGCTGGAAAAACTGCGTAACTGGCA
>NZ_LZEJ01000081.1:0-2131 GCF_001704375.1 Alishewanella sp. HH-ZS
ACGCCATTCGTGGGGATTCGTCAGATCTTTTGCACTACCAAATAACGTATTGTCATAAATTGCAATTATGGCATTGATAGAATCTACTAACTTCATAGACTCAGCAGCATTATTTAATTTCTTTGTGGGGATTTCTGGTGCAACGAAGACGTTCGAACTTACTGCAGAAATATTTTCTTTTAGATATACATTAACATTGCTCATAAACCACTACCTCTAAGATCCATTATGGAGGGAAAACTAAAAAGTTACCGAAAACAGGTTTTTTATTTTACTAAGGGCAGGGATAACGTGTTTAAAATAGTCGAAGACTTGCTAACATTACGTCCCTGAATTAGCTAATAAAGTCAATCTAGCTGCTAATTCCTGATTTGAAAAGTCTTTCTGTATAATTTCATTGACCCAAGTTAAGCTCGCCGAAATTATTTTGCGTGAAGTTATTGGTTATCACCAGACTGTACATTCAATCAGTGTACACTTTTCAAACATGTTGTTTATGGCAACCAACCTGTAAATGTCTCATTAGCGCAAAGGTAATGTCGTGTAGACCCAAGACCTACATCTGCTGAAAGTGGATGCCAGCCAAGAGGCGCAGCAGATTATGGTGGCGAATTTGAATGAAGTGAAACGGTATGCGTTTTGAAATGCCGTTAACTAGCATTTTTGTAAGCTGATAGCGACACACCGCCATCACTTAACCACTCAACATCCAACCGGCCGGCAGCAAGTGATAGGCAACCTTCTCGATTAGGTCTGATACGCTGGCGCTTACGCTGCTCCACCAGGGTATCTAGCAACTCTAAAATTGCGCCTTTAATACCAGCCTGTTTTAGTATCAGGTTATCGGCGTCGGTAAAGTGCCATGCAGTAGCAGTTAATGTTGGTGAATCAGCCTCAGCTACAAAGGTCATACTCCCGCTGAGTTGTTGTAATACTGGGTAGTTGTGGCGCAGGGCTTCCAGGCTCTGCTGCTCAAGCAGGATAACATCTTGATCCATAGCTTTCTCCTTAGACTCTGTTCAGTGTAGCCAGATTAGCGGCTAGTAACAGCTCTGAACAGTGAGGATATTTCCGTTGTGTACGCTGATGGTACAGGTGGCAGATTTCATATTTGTGTTAAAAAGCTTATCACTCAGCTGCAGTGCTCTGCCGCTGTTCAATCTTCTCTTGGATCCAATCCTGAATCTCACTCTCCACCCAGGCCACCATTCTGGCACCTAATTTCACCGGTTTCGGAAAGCGCCCTTCAGCGATAAATTTATACACAGTCGAGCGTGCCAGGCCGGTGCAGTCCATTACGGTTTTTAATTTGATAAGTTTCATGGTCAGGTCCTCGTATTAGTCCAGACCATGTGCCTGATGCGTATTTTTTAACTTAAAGGCGCCAGCAGCTAAATCGAAAAAATCTCAGACCTATATCACCTATGTGCATAAGCAAATAAATGCCTTTAAGGAGATATACCATGACACCAAAACCTACCCCTGCCGATGTTGTTAAATGGTCCGTTGCTGCACTGGAAATTCTGGATAAAGCCGCAACGCTAATTGCCAAGAAGTACGCACGCAAAGACGCCTTTACCAGCCCCGATGTCACCAAGGAATATTTGAAATACCGTATGGCGCATCATGAGCGTGAAGTCTTCGCGGTGATTCTGTTGGATAACCAGCACCGGCTTATTGAGTTCTGTGAGCTGTTTCACGGCACCATTGATGCGGCACCGGTTTACCCGCGTGAAGTGGTAAAGCTGGTATTGGAGCATAACGCTGGCGCCGTGATCTTCGCGCATAACCATCCTTCTGGAGTGGCTGAGCCATCCGAGGCAGATAAGCGCATTACCAAACGGTTAACCGATGCGCTGGCGCTAATTGATGTAAAAGTACTGGACCATATCGTTGTGGGTGAAACGCCAGTGTCTTTTGCAGAACGTGGGCTTATTTAGCGCCAACGGCAAGTTTTTACACCAACCGCAAAACGGCATAAATGCCAAGTTCCCAAATTAGTCTTTTGGGAACTTGGAAAGCCTTATAAACCGGCACTGTTACTTTTTGCACTGTGCTGAAGTTCTCAAAACTGCGTTTTAATCGAAAAGAGGAAGTTGACTATGGCCGGAGTTTTTCAAGGTAGTTGTCC
>NZ_LZEJ01000082.1:0-2054 GCF_001704375.1 Alishewanella sp. HH-ZS
CGTTCATATAGTGCTGTGGATAAAAATTGGCGGGGTTATAGCCAATAGTCTAAGTTTTATTCAGCGTAAAATTTTGTAAAGTGTCGACATAAAGACCATCAATAGGGGCAAAAACCATGTCTTACCGTACCGAATACCAAGGATCCGTCGACAATGCTGTTAAGTTTTGGGGCGACAAAGCCAGTAAGCTGGCTTGGTTTAAGCAACCAACCCAGGTACTCACCGAACAGCAAGGGCAATATCAATGGTTTGCCGATGGCGAGCTCAATACCAGTTATCTGGCGCTCGACTACCATGTGGAGCAAGGCCGCGGCGAACAAACTGCCATGTTTTATGACTCTCCGGTTACCGGCAGTAAACGTCGTTACAGTTACCGCGAATTGCGGGATGAGGTCGCGCTTTTTGCCGGAGTATTACAAGCTCAGGGCGTAACCAAGGGGGATCGGGTGGTCATTTATATGCCGATGATCCCGCAGGCTGCAATTGCAATGCTGGCGACAGCACGCCTCGGTGCCATTCATTCGGTGGTGTTCGGCGGCTTTGCACCACATGAATTGGCAGTACGGATTGATGATGCCAAACCCAAGGTAGTGGTAAGCGCCTCCTGTGGTATCGAAATTAACCGTGTGATCAGCTACAAGCCACTGCTCGACAGCGCGTTGGAGAAAGCCAGCCATCAGCCCGATCGCTGTATTATTTATCAGAGGCCGCAGCAAGTCGCCAATTTGGTTGCTGGCCGGGATCTCGATTGGCAAGCCGAAATGGCCACAGCAAACCCGGCAGCTCCCACCCCGGTAAAAGCCACGGATCCGTTATATATTCTGTATACCTCAGGTACCACCGGGAAACCTAAGGGCGTGGTGCGTGATAATGGTGGTCATGCCGTTGCCCTGCACTACAGCATGCAAGCAATTTACAATATCAAACCGGGCGAAGTATTTTGGACTGCATCCGATGTCGGTTGGGTAGTTGGCCACTCTTATATCGTTTATGCGCCATTGCTGGCTGGTTGCACCACGATTTTATATGAAGGCAAACCGGTGTTTACACCCGATGCCGGTGCCTTCTGGCGGGTTTGTGCCGAATATGGCGTTAAAGCCATTTTCGCAGCACCTACTGCATTTCGGGCGATCCGCAAAGAAGATCCGAATGCTGAGCTGATGAAGCAGTATGATCTCAGTAAACTGGAAACCATCTTTATGGCTGGCGAGCGGCTGGATCCCCCAACCTATCACTGGGCTTGCGAAGTCTCAGGCAAGCCGGTTATTGATCATTGGTGGCAAACTGAAACCGGTTGGGCGATTTGCGCCAATCTGGCAGGCGTTGAATTGCTACCAGCTAAAGCCGGCTCGGCAACCTGTCCGGTACCGGGCTATAACGTACAGATCCTGAATGACGAAGGACAACCGGTCGCCGCCAACCAACAGGGTAATATTGCGATTAAGCTCCCCTTACCGCCCGGCTGTTTAAGTACAGTGTGGGGCAACCCGGATCGCTATGTGGCAGGTTATTTGAGCCAATTTCCGGGCTATTATGCCACCGGCGATGGCGGATATCTGGATGAGGATGGCTATCTGTTTGTGATGGGCCGCACTGACGATGTGATCAATGTTGCCGGGCACCGGCTTTCTACCGGTGAAATGGAAGAAATCATCGCTTCGCACCCAGCGGTTGCCGAGTGTTGTGTTATAGGCTTACCGGATGAACTTAAAGGTCAGCAACCTGTTGGCTTTGTGCTACTGAAAAACGGCGTCAACACCGATGCCAAGACCGTGCAGGATGAGTTAGTCGCACTAGTAAGGCAGGAAATTGGCGCCGTCGCTTGCTTTAAACGCGCTTTAGTCGTGCCGCGCCTACCGAAAACCCGCTCCGGCAAAATCCTGCGTAAACTGCTGCGCCAAATCGGCGAAGGCCAGGCCTATCAAATCCCTTCCACCATTGACGATCCGGCCAGCCTACCTGAACTCGAAGCGTTAATGAAACAGCACGGCCTCGCCTGATTTATCCACACGTCTCCGGTACCGGTAAGAGCTCTGACCCTGAGGTATCCCCAC
>NZ_LZEJ01000083.1:0-2000 GCF_001704375.1 Alishewanella sp. HH-ZS
GCAATTTGTGGGGATCCCTCAGGTTTTTTGCAGCTTCCGTTTTTAAAGAGAACTTTTGCCCCTCAATTGCTATGTCATACCCTGGATTACCTTGCCGAGCAAGCTCAGCATGACCACCTGAGAATTTAATACCCTCCATTAGGCCATGCTCAAAAGCAAATTTTGAAAAAGCAGATGTTGTAAACGCATGGTGCAATTTCATTTGCAAACCAATAAACGAAGCACTTGCTTCTGTAAGCACTCGAAATTGATTTGGAACTAGTTCATTGAGTTCGAATTTATGATTAGTGTTTAGGGCTAACTGAACAGAATTAAGAATAGCGTGCTGTACAGCAGATGTTTTGCTGGTATCGATTATCATATTAACTCCAAATTTTTACGGTCGACCTTTACGGTCCCATTTAACGTAAACATGCACAAAGGCTTAAGCCTTATTCGCTGTTCGAACATAGATTGAGCGATGCTGTAAAATATGTCAATAGTACATCCTGTTTTATCAATACAGAATGAAGAGTGTTTACAAATGTAATTGATTAACGTTCGGAGTTAGACGATTGGAAGTATAGACGTTATCAATATACAAGAACGATAACAGAGTTAGAGAGGTCTAACCATAGACCTCTTTAATTTACAGAAATCTAGTTCCTTTCAGCAACTATTCGCTGGAACTCTCTATCTAAAAGACTTCTTAGATTAAGCGAAATCTGAGCATTCAATTCCCTTTTGGCATCTGAATTTACAGAATGGTCATGAGTAACTCGTAATACCTCGAAAGTTAGTTCAGCATCATCTTTGGCAGTCTTACCCTTCAACGGTGTACTAAAGAAGAAGCCAACTCGAAACTCACCGGTGTTTGCAGCTGAAACAAATCTAAATGTAACATCTATTCTCTGCACATGGTAATAGGGATAATACGTTTCATCAGCTATCAAAAAGATATCGTTCAGTTTTTCTCCATCAATTTTAAGACGTTTAACAGTCTGGTTCATCCAAGAAACTTGCGGATCATTTGGAAGTGGTGGTCCAGATATATCTCGACTTATTTCCATATCATTGACATTACCCTTTTCGATAAAACGTCCATAACCCCCAGTTAATCTTTTGAAAAAACGAACCCGCTCGACATTTGAAAAACTGTTAAAGGTAATACGTCTCTCTACTTCGCTAGTCGTAGCTCCAGACTCTTTCAAGGCTTTGGATATACGGGCGGTCATTCGTCTATTAATTATCTCTGTTTCTTTAGAGGAATGAGTTGACGAGAAATCAAGCTTCAAATTTTTACCTTGACGCTCAATAGCGATTTCACCATCAAAACGAAGCTCTCTTTGTGTCCAATCTTTACTGAAATCTTTGCGAGAAATTGAGAACGGAATGCGGATTTTATCTTTTCCTTCAACCACTATTCCGGGAACATCAATTACTTCAATATTTTCAATACCAGTAAACGGGTTGAAGTCAGTATTAAAAAGTTCTTTCAGGGGAGTAACCCAATCGGAAACCGTATTCACCAAATCAAGGGAAGATACTTTTACTTTTGGTTTTGAGTCTCGGTCAACAGATGCATCAATTAGTGACGAATAACCAGACGGAGTTAATATAGTAGCAGCTAAAAGAGGAACTGTTACTGACTTATCATTACTACCAGAGAAAATTCCTTTTGTTTTCAAAGTCAAATGAACTTCACCGTAGGAAATGTGCTCGCTATTAAGTAGGACGCGCAGGTCAGCACCTAATGGAATCAAGTAGTTTGAATCTAAATTCATCATCATTGCGGAGCCTTCTGGAGTAAGTCAAGAATAGAGCGATTAAATGAAAAAGGAGAAATTTCTTCTGGTCTACTATGAAATGCCAGTCTAGCTTGTCTAGCTAATTCATCATCACGTGCAGGGTTATAATTAGGCATGCCGATTTTAATTTTGCCTATTAACCCTGACGCAAAGCTCAATCCATATGCCATTAGATTCCTGAGGGATCCCCACAAATTGCTCCCCCATATTGCT
>NZ_LZEJ01000084.1:0-3250 GCF_001704375.1 Alishewanella sp. HH-ZS
GACAACTATCCTGACACGGCGGGTGGCTGAGGTACAAGCGGTCAAAAGCCTGGACACGGTGAAACTAATTAGTCACTTACTGGACAGGCACTACGGCCAACAAATGGCCGATATCTGGAATGTGGGGTTAAACCTGGCACTGCGGATCTCAGATTTGCTGTCGATCCGTTTTTCAGACATCCAGGCTGAGCGGCTGCTGTTAAAGGAAGGAAAAACCGGCAAGGTAGCCAATATTAAACTTAACCAAAAGACGATTGAGATTACCAACCGGATAAGACGGCAGTATCCCGATCACACTTATCTGTTTCAGTCGTATCGAAACCAGCGCGCCGGCAACATGCCACCCGCGCCTTTGTCACGCCGCTATGTTAGTCGCGCTTTTGCACTAATAGGTGAAGATGTTGGTATCAGCCTGGGCACGCACTCAATGCGTAAAACCCGAGGCTACCATTTGTACAAAAGCACCAAAGACATCGGCCGGGTAATGAAAATGCTGCGCCACAGCTCTGAAGGGGTAACGCTGCGCTACATCGGCATTACCCAGGAGGATATTGATAAGGACTTTGTTGAACTGGAAATTTAACACAGCTATCGGCTACCGCTTCGGCGGTAGCCTTTGTGCTGAGGTTTATTTTTTTGTTGGTTGGCGATACCGGTAAAAACTCAGACCTATATTATCTTTAAAAAACGCCTTAATTGACTATCGTTGGCTACAACCAAAGCTTCGGCTTCCCGTGCCATACTCTTTGGTTTCTAACTTGGCAAAGTAGCTTAGCCGACGAAATAACTCTGCTTTCAAAGACCAAAATTCAGGTGAGTTAACATTTAACCTGTAAGTCGGATTGTTCGGGAAATGAACCAGCCCATTTGACTCTTCTGGGAGTCGCCTTAACGCGCTTGACCACGCTTTCCAGATCCTTGTAGCCATGTTTCGTCCCTGCTCATCAGCATACTTACCCAATGTGTAATAGGTGTCATGATTAAGAAAGATCACTATGTGAAAGTGTGGTGAATCTGAATTACAGCGCTCTCTAACCCAGGCATATCGCACATTGCATTCATGTACCCTTTTACCTTCTGCTGCTCTGCGGAGCAAGTCAGCTCTTATCTGCGCTTTTAATGATTCAAAGAATTTGGTCATCAGATCAGAACCAACGTCACCATACCCCTCTGGAAGACGAAGATCGCACCTAATAGCCAAAGTTCTAGGATGATCAATTAATGCTCTATCTATTACTGATAACAACCTTTCCAGGTAGAATGGGTTTAAAGGCCCTATGTTTGTTAATACTGGGTAGCTGCTGTAGCAGCTTGTATTGACTAAGTTCTCTGCTGGCATTGTATACATCATGGTTAACCCTTATTGCTGACATCTCAAAGGTATTAGCCATATGTGTATATCTCTACATTAGATTAGCATCCTATACCTAACTAAACTTGTTAATAGCAATGCTCATAATGATAATGCTCATAATGATATTACTAAAACAGACAATTTTTTGAGCAATCCCGACTTTAAAGTGGTTTGCCGATTAGTTAATACTCTCAAGAAAATAACAAAAAAATTTAAAGGTCTATACTCTGAAGTTATAGGATAACCCGCCGTGTCAGGATAGTTGTCCGGTCTTTTTTTCACAATAGTTAGCGTCAGACGGTGGGTGGTTAGCAGGTTGAAATGGCTATATCCCCAGAAAGAAAAGAAGCGATCTTAAAGAAGTTATTACCGCCAGTCAGTCGCTCAGTAGCGCAGTTGGCAAGAGAGGAAGGCATTTGCGAGCAGACGCTGTACAATTGGCGTAATCAGTTAAAAGCTCAAGGATATGCTGTGCCGGTAAGTGGTCAAAAGCCTGATGATTGGTCAGGAGAAGCAAAGTTAGCCGTGGTGATTGAAACTGCCCCGTTATCAGAGGCTGAGTTAAGCCAGTATTGCCGTGAAAAAGGCCTGTTGGTTGAACAGGTTAAAGAATGGCGTAGCGCCTGTGTCATGGGCACGATGAGCGAAACTCAGCGCAAGGCTGCTGAGAAAAAGCAGGCCAGAGAAGATAAAAAGCGCATTAAGCAATTAGAACGAGAGCTAAACCGTAAAGAAAAAGCCTTAGCGGAGGCGGCAGCGTTGCTGGTACTGCGAAAAAAGCTCAGAGCGTACTACGGCGAGGAGGACGAGGACAGTTAACCTCGGTTAGCGAACGCAGCTTAAACCTGGTCTGGTTTGATGAAGCCGTGTTAGCCGGTGCCAGGCGTGATAAGGCTGCACAGGAGCTTGAGATACCGTTGCGTTCACTGCGCCGCTGGCGGGATGAGCAAGGTACGGTGCTTGAAGATAAGCGGCCTGTGGCAACCCGGCCGGAGCCGAAGAACAAGCTTAGTGAAACCGAGCGCGAGCAGATATTGGCCACCTGTAATGACGAAGAGTATGCCAGCTTACCGCCGTCGCAAATTGTGCCGAGGTTAGCAGATAAAGGTGTTTATCTGGCGTCGGAATCGACGATGTATAGGGTATTAAAAGCGGCAAACCAGCAGCACCATCGTGGCAAAAGCAAAGCGCCGGTGAGCCGGGCGAAGCCCACCAGTTACAGTGCGTCAGCACCCAATCAGGTGTGGTGTTGGGACATCAGTTATATGCCCTCAGGCATAAGGGGCTTGTACTGGTATTTATACGCGATCATCGATATTTACAGCCGAAAACTGGTGGCTTGGGAAGTGCACGACAAGGAATGCAGTCAACTGGCCAGTGAGTTGGTACAGCGTGCATTACTCCGTGAGCAGTGCCTGTTTAAACCACTGGTACTGCACTCAGATAACGGCAGTCCGATGAAAGGCAGTACGCTCAGGGTAAAATTGCAAGAATGGGGTGTAACCTCCTCATTCAGCCGGCCCAGAGTGAGCAATGATAATCCGTATGTGGAGTCGTTGTTCAAGACGGTGAAATACTGTCCGCATTGGCCAACCGGCGGCTTTGCAACCGTAGGTAGTGCCAGAGAGTGGATGTTGGAATTTACGCGCTTCTACAACCACGAACATCGCCATAGCGGCATAAGGTTCGTGACACCGGCACAGCGTCACCAGCAGCAAGATGTGGTTCTGCTGGAAAAGCGTAAAGCGGTATATGAACAAGCAAAGCTAGATTACCCACAGCGATGGGCTGGCAGAGCAACAAGAAACTGGAGCCCTATAGGGCCAGTAAGTCTGAATCCGGAGCGGGAAATCGTACAGGTTCAGGCAGCAGCATAAAACGGGAAAATCGGACAAC
>NZ_LZEJ01000085.1:0-1589 GCF_001704375.1 Alishewanella sp. HH-ZS
CTCAGACTGCTGACAAAGTCCTGGACGCCGATCCAGGACTTTGATCTAATAGGGTTAGTTGATTTGAAGGCTAACCAACATGCTCAAAACTCCCTCTCCTCAACAATATCAGTTAGAAATGGTCACGCTCGAAGAGCTGGTACCGAAGAACCATTTGGTTCGCAAGGTCGATGCCGCCATTGATTTCGAGTTCATTCGTGCTGAAGTCGAACATCTCTACTGCAAAGATAATGGCCGTCCGCCGATTGACCCTGTCCGTTTATTTAAGATGATGATCCTCGGCTATCTGTTTGGCATTCCCAGTGAGCGTCGTCTGGTACAGGAAATTCAGGTTAATGTGGCTTATCGCTGGTTTTTGCGGATGGGATTAACCGAGAAAGTGCCTGATGCCTCGACGCTGAGCCAGAATCGTATTCGTCGTTTTAACGGCACGGATGTGTTTCAGCGTATCTTCGACCGGATAGTTGAACAGGCGTATGAGCAGCGTCTGATTGGTGGTCACACGCTTTACACTGACAGCACACATTTAAAAGCCAATGCCAATAAGCGCAAGGCGGTGAACAAAGAGGTGGCGGTCAGTGCATCGGCGTATATCGCTGAGCTCAACAAGGCGGTTGAAGAGGACCGGTTAGCCCATGGCAAAGCGCCACTGAAGCAAGATGACTCGAAGGAGCCCGAAACCAAAAATCAAAAGGTCAGCACAACCGACCCTGACAGTGGCTTTATGACGCGGGAAGGCAAACCACAGGGCTTCTTCTACCTTGACCATCGCACCGTGGATGGCCGCCACGGCATCATCACGGATACCTTCGTGACGCCGGGGAATGTGCATGATAGCCAGCCCTATCTGGCCAGATTAGACCGTCAGCTTGAGCGCTTTAAGTTTAGTCCGATAGCCGTTGGTTTGGATGCGGGCTACTTTACTGCACCGCTTTGCCATTTAATCCGGGAGCGGCAAATTGCACCGGTTATTGCCTACCGTCGTCCCAATGTCACCGCTAATCCGATTAAGAAGAAGCAATTTACCTACGATAAAACAACCGATACCTATCGTTGCCCCCAAGGTGAAATCCTGACTTACAGCACGACAGACCGTCAGGGCTACCGGCATTATCAATCTAACCCTAAAGTGTGCCAGGATTGCCCGCTACGTCAGGACTGCACGAAGAACAAGCAGTATAAGAAAACGATAACCCGGCATGTATGGGAAGAGGATAAAGAGCATGTGAGCGGGTTGCGGCTGCTGTCCTGGGGTAAGAAGATTTACAACCGACGAAAAGAGACGGTTGAACGCAGCTTCGCAGACGCAAAACAGCATCATGGCCATCGCTATGCACGGTTCCGTGGTCTGGCGAAAGTGCAGATGCAGTGTTTACTGGCGGCGGTAGCGCAAAACATCAAGAAAATGGCCTTGCTGGCCTTTTTATCGCTTTTTTATGGCCTGAAATCGGCACTATACACCTTTGCAGAGTGCATTCTGCGGCATAACAAATCCGAGATTCAATACTGCCAGATTTAATAAAAGAAAGCAGAAAACACAGATCAAAAAAGATCAGAATCCAGAAAACACAAACCCCGGCCAAAAAACC
>NZ_LZEJ01000086.1:0-1584 GCF_001704375.1 Alishewanella sp. HH-ZS
TCAAGTCTGAGCTAGTACATTTAAGCTTTTCCAGCAACTCAATAAATAAGTCACTGGTCTTGCGCTCGCCACCTACATAAACGATTTGCCCTGTCTGGCCGTGTAATGCTCCCGCCAGATAATGTTTCTTGTTCTGTCCTGGTGTTGCTACCTTACGCTGTTCGTCACGGAGCCCCCAATCTGCACCGATTTTAGGATTCAGATGGATATCCACTTCATCCTGGTAAAACACCGGGTGGTCAACACTGTTATCTGCCAGCGCCTCCCGGATAGCCGCCAGTTTCTCCTTTTTATCCGGGTCTTGGATATAAAGCGTTGGCGCAGCTCGCCGCCAGACAATTCCTGCTTTGGGCAACCAGCGTCTGATTGTTGAGCTGTGGATCTGAATGTTGCATAACTTGTTCAGTAACAGCGCAAACAACTCAGTACTCCAGCGTGAACGCTGATATCCAAGCGTCCTTGGCGTGTACTTCAGCAAAATTTTCAGCACGCCACAGATAAAATCCCGATTCTGCCTAACGGGGCGACCAACGCCTTTAGTTTTTAGACCATCAACACCGGCAACGTCATACCATTTCAACCAGCGGTTAAGCGATGACCGACCCGCTTGCAGTAGGTTCGCAACCTCTGACTTGGTTTTACCTTTCAACACCAGCAAGACGGCATTCGCACGGCGGCAAAGGTCTCTATCTCGTGTTTTATGAATAATCTTCTTCAATCGGCGGGTTTCCGCGCCATATAAAAATGCTATCCTGTTCATACTCAATGCGTTTGTGGGTTTGGTTTGTTTGGCGACTGATCTGATCGCGCAAACTGCATTGAGTTCCCTTACCTGAGTGATCTACTATTACACACAGTTATTTAGGTAAAATTTACTCGCTAGGGCTCTTAAAATTTCGAAGGACATAACACTGCAAATTGTTGTATTGATTTGATGTAGAGTCAGCGTAGATCAGGCTGTAAGCCTGCTTGAAATATATAAAAAAGGAATAAAAATGTCTCGCTATTACTGTACAACTTGTCACGAGAAATCTTTTTTTTCAAAGTCATCCTTTAATCCTCTTATCTTTATAATACTGATATGCTTTTACATCTTCCCAGGTGTATTGTATTTGTTGCTTACCCTTGGCAGTAAGTGCTGTCGTAACTGTGGCAAAAGAACTCTGATTCCAGTGACAAGTGCGATTTTAAAGAACACCGATAACTTAACTGAACTCCAGAACGCAAAAGTTTCTGAATCGAAAGATAATACTAAATGTATGTATTGCGCTGAAATCATTAAGAAAGAAGCAGTAATTTGCAAACACTGCGGTAGCAATTTACGTATACCTAAAGAAATACCTGAAAAAGAGGTTATGGAACCTAGTAAAGACACCTCAACTCCAAAGCGCGACTATAAATCAGATGGTTTGTTTAATAAGTTAGAAATTGAACATGATTACAAGGAAGAGCCAAAAAGCAATACATTAATTGTCGAACCACAAGCAAAACCGGTTAATTTATTAATTGAGTCATTAAAGAAAAAATCCGGGAAGTAGAAAAAAATTTATCGTATACATTCCCTGAGGTATCCCCAGAAATTTT
>NZ_LZEJ01000087.1:0-1582 GCF_001704375.1 Alishewanella sp. HH-ZS
AGCTTGTTATCCTGTGGAACAGACTTAGAGCGTGAGGTTGGCGATAACGGCTTTTTGGTGGTTGTTTTGCACTTTGCTGCCCATGCTTCAATCAAGGTGCGGTAGTGCTTGTTTTTGGTTGCTCGCAACGCTTCGTAACCTGGGCCACCCTCTGCTGCTGATACTCGCCCCATTTGTGCAATGGAGAAATCACGCTGCCCCGATCCTGCATAGGCTTTCAGGATGTCGTTAAGCTTATCTAGGTTTTTTTGGGTTCTTGGCACTTTGTCGTCTTTTAGGTCAGCCAAGATGATATCAATATTAATGTCCATTAACCCTCCAAGAGTGCAGGTTGGGTGAGATTTTCTAGGTGCAAGGCTTTACCAGTGAGCGCACTCATGCCTGCACTAAATAGTTTGTTTTCTTCAAGGTACTCACCTGCCTCAATGTAGTTGGCGACTTTGCGGTAGCCCTCTAATTTGTCATGAGGGTCTGCTATTTTTGCCATGTGACGAAGCATGGCATTAGCAGCAATGAGTTGCTGCTTTTCATCCATTTCCAAGAAGATAGGTTCAAAACCCTTTTTCATCAGCATGCGACTGAGTTCAATGGAGCGCTTTTGAATGGCGGGCGTTTTACGAAGTTCATCCTGCAAGTCAGGGAAGAATTCGGCATCGTCACATAGCAAGGAGAGGTGTAAGAGCTCTGAGTCGGTTTCGATAAACCTCAAGGCATGGCTAATATCTTGTTCATTCCCTACTGCAATCAATTTATCTTTGGTGTCGTCATCGCTTCGGGCTACCTCGACGTGAATGATTTTGCTGATTAGCTTGAAGCACGCTATCCAGTCTTTGGTGTATTCATCGGCCTCTACTTGTTGCTTTTCATAGCGGCGTTGCAACACCTGTAGCTCACTGTGTTTGGTAAAAGGCGCACCTTGCTCTTCACAGAAGAACTGCTCGTCTTTGAGTGCTTCTAACTCACCCTCGATTTCAACCGATAGGTTAGCCGCTTGGTGCGCCTTGTAACTGAGTTGATTAAACTGAGCGTTAAGCGCTGGCAGGTATCGCGCCTCAGTAATAAACCAACGGCAACGAATGCAGTTTTCAGGGCCATGCGGTACGCTGCCATAGGTGCGATTTTGGGCAGCACTTGCATCTTTAATCAACTCACCGCCGTTCCAGCACCCGCCCAGCGTACTGACTTCATCGGATTTTACGGTGTTGCCTCCGACCAAACATAAGCCAGCTGAACGCTCCTCCCAGCCGATGGGATTACGGTTAACCAGTGCCGCCTGAATACTGTCTTCTTTGTGGTAGACCATTTTGCATTGAATTTGCGCTAGTGAGGCATCTTTGAGGAAATTACGCACTGATTGCTTGGCTTTACCCTCAAGCTCCCATTCGGCTTCACTCATTTTTTCCGCCATCACGGACGGGGTAATTTTGTTGTAGTAGATGGTCATTAGGATACGTGAGTGCCCTGCCAGTAGTTTGGATATGACAGGAAGTGGCAATTGGGTATCCATCGTGTAGGCAGTTATCAGCGATACACGCAAGCTGTGCAGGGGGAAATTTGTGGCAACCTTAGTGTATTCTAGTGT
>NZ_LZEJ01000088.1:0-1537 GCF_001704375.1 Alishewanella sp. HH-ZS
GCGTTCATATAGTGCTGTGGATAACTGCTATTGTGTTGCGGCGGTGTTGACAAAAACCCGGTAGCCCCAGGCCGGGATACTCAGGCGCGTGTCGGCATCAAACAACTGTTGTTGCTGACTAAAATAGTCCTGATAGTCACCATGATGCAGATGCAAATCGAAGCTGACTTGCTGTGGCTCATTCGACAAATTAAATACTGCAAATACCCGTTGCTCACTATCCTGACGGACAAAACTCAGTACCTTGCGTTCAGCACTATTATGCACCGGGATCATTCGCGCACCCCAGGCAGAGTTCCAAAGCGGTCGGTAGGCTTTTTTCAGAGCAATCAGTTGGCGGTACAACTCACCGTTTTGATGTTGCTGCCAGACAATAGGGTCGCGCTCGAAAAACTCCAAGCGTTTGTCATATCCAGCCTCCTGACCGTTATAAATCATCGGAATCCCTTCACTGACAAATGACAACACCATCGCCGCAGGCAAGGCGTCGCCAAAGCGTTCAAACTCGGTTCCCTCCCAACTGTTCTGATCATGGTTGCTGACACCCAGCAAGCGCATTACCTGCTGTGGATAAAAACGCTCATTCCATGAGTAGTAAACGTATAACTGATGCGTATCTTTTTTGCCCAGCGCAATATCATGCATGGCTGCGCCCCAGGTCCAACCGTAAGTCGCATCAAAGGCCTCGGCGTGGAAATCACGCCCCTCAAATTCTGCCAGCATAAATACCGGCTTGACCTGCTCCAGTTCACGGCGCACCGCCACCCAGAAATCCAGAGGCACAAAACCAGCGACGTCGGCACGATAGCCATCAACACCGAACTCTTCCACCCAGTAACGCATCGCCTTGGCCATCTGCTGCCTTAATGCCGGCTGCGCATAATCCAGTTCGATAATATCACTCCAGTCCCACCAGGGCGTGGGTCGAAAGTCCCCTTTCCAGTCACGCAAGTACCACTCCGGATGTTGCGCAACCCAAACATTATCCCAGGCTGTATGATTGGCAACCCAGTCCAGGATCACGTATAAACCCAGCTCGTGAGCCGCGGCAACAAAGGCTTTAAAGTCTGCTTTGCTACCAAATTCCGGATTGACGTCGAAATAGTCTTTTACCGAATAGGGGCTGCCCAGGCCGCCTTTACGGTTTACCTCGCCAATCGGGTGGATCGGCATCAGCCAGATAATATCTACCCCCAATGCTTTTAGTCGCGGTAACTGTGCCATTGCCGCCTGAAAAGTTCCCTCCTCGCTGAATTGACGCGTATTAAGCTGGTAGATCACCGCATCCTTAGTCCACTCCGGATGGCTTAACTTTACATAGGGCTCAATTGTGCTGAGCGCTGCACCTTTGCTTTGCTGCTCAATGGTTGGTTGGCAAGCGGCAACGAGTAACGCCACTAAACCAATTCCAATTAATTTTAGCTGTTTCATACCCTGTCCTTTATCATTTTAGTGTTGCTTTTTTAAGCTGGCTTAAATGTTTAAGATAGGCAAGCTGAATACGAATGCAGCACATTTATCCACAGCACTATATGAA
>NZ_LZEJ01000089.1:0-1401 GCF_001704375.1 Alishewanella sp. HH-ZS
CGGCCTCGCCTGATTTATCCACACGTCTCCGGTACCGGTAAGAGCTCTGACCCTGAGGTATCCCCACGAAATAGGATGATAAAACAAAGGATTAAATAAATTGGTATAGGAAGGGAACATTCATGGCGCTCGATGATCAGATCTTTCGCCAAAAAAAACAATCAGGAATCGCCATGAATGTTCAGCACATCCTAACCAATTTCATTCACGCTGTCACACCTTCTATGCATAGTGCCCGGCGCAAGGCGCTACAAAATATAGTCTTAAGTGCCTCGACCCAGCAGCAATTAACCGTCACTTCGCTTGGGCGGAACCTTGACACGCAAGCCTATGAAAAGCATCGAATAAAAAGTGCTGATCGTCTACTCTCTAATACCCAACTTTTTTATGAGTTACCGCACATTTATCAGCAACTGGCCCGATATTTTGCAGGTTATCAAGCACAGCCAGTGATTTTGGTCGACTGGTCAGACTTAGAGCCCGGTCAGCAGTTCTTCCTGCTGCGCGCCGCATTGGCATGTGAGGGGCGTTCGATAACCCTTTATGAGGAAGTTCATTCTCTGGCGACTAAAGATAAACCCCAAACTCATCAGCAATTTCTAAGGCGCCTTCACGCAATACTACCGGCAAGCTGCAAGCCCGTTATCGTTACAGACGCCGGATTTCGTGGTCCTTGGTTTAGGCAAGTACTGGATATCGGATGGGACTATGTTGGCCGGGTGAGAAACCAAACAAATTATCGCCTTACTCCGCTGCCGTGGCAGCGCTGTACCTCGCTGTATCCCAGAGCCACTAAACGGGCGCAATGGTTCAATCATGTCGAGTTAGCCAAAGAACGCCCATTAATCACCAATTTTGTGCTGTTTAAAGACAAAGCCAAAGGACGACGAGTTTACAACAGAAAAGGTGAGCGAAACCAAAGTAATAGGAATGAACTGGCAGCAAAGAGCTGGAAAGAGCCCTGGCTTTTAGCGACGTCATTAGCTGTCACTCATCAAGGTCAAGCCAATAGCATTGTGAAGCGTTATCAAGCCCGAATGCAGATAGAAGAAAGCTTCCGGGATATGAAGTCGGTGCGGTTTGGCTTGGGCATGAGTTTGCATAATACAAAGAAAATGAATCGTTTAGCGATAATGGTAATGATCTCGACACTCGCGGGTCTGTATCTCTATTTGATTGGGCTGCTTGGTCGGGTTGCCGGCTTTGCCCGCTACTTCCAGGCGAATACCGTTAGGGACACTTTTGTCATGAGCTGTCTGTCTTTGGGGCGACGATTACTAGCCAGATGCTTTGATGTCATAGATGAATTGATGGAAGGCATTGATGTCTTCGAGCGACTCCGACAGCATACTTTGGAGTATGCTGTTCGGTGGGAGCCTTAAAATCGTGGGGATCTATCAG
>NZ_LZEJ01000090.1:0-1373 GCF_001704375.1 Alishewanella sp. HH-ZS
TAGGCCAGATAAACCAAATCAGCATAGCGCCAAATACGCCCAGCCTACCTGAGGGATCCCCACAAATTGCTCCCCCATATTATCCACACTCTATCAGATCGTCCGGTGTCCAGCACCACTGAGCTATCCACTGCAAAATTTGCTTTAGCCCTTGCTGATAATATCGCCTACTTATATTAAGCTTTTGCTCTTTACAGAGCAGTATCCCAAGGGAACAAAGAGCGAGCACTCGTCTATGCTTAACGGTATTAGCCTGATAACGTCGTTGTAAGCCAGCCTTCTCACCCGCACTGCCAAGCAGGTAATGAAACCAGTTAGCCAGGGCTGCCAAGAGCAGTAAGATCTCCAAGCGTGATTTCTTGCGAGTACCATGTAGATCGCTACCTAACCCGTAACGGTGACTTTTTTGATCCCGGAAGCTTTCTTCTATCTGCATTCGGCAGCTATAGCATTTGGCAATTTTCTCGGCATATCCATGACTTTCTGGTAAAGAGGAAACTAATAGCCAAGGCTCTTTGTATTGCCTGTTTTTATCTCTTTTCAATAACTTGTAACCTTTTCCAACCAAAACAGCTTGTGTTTCATAGCTCTGAGATTGGGTGAGTAAGATGTTGCCGACATGCTTGGGCTTGGCTTTGGCCTTACGATAAAATTGGTTAACAGTGATAAACTCTTCCTGCTCTGCCACTTTCAGCTTCACATTCCCTCTGACTCTGGCGACATAATGCCAGCCGAATTCGCGTACTTGTTTTAACCAAGGCACTTTAAATCCGGCGTCTGTCACGATAATTGGCTTGCAGCCTTCTGGTAACATAGCTTTAAGTTGTTCTAAGAATGCCTGATGCAAACGGGGGCTGGTGTACTCTTCTTCAGCAGCGATTTTTTGCAACAACGTTAATGCTCTGCCGTCCGCAGCAATACTCGCTCGTAAAATAAAGTGACGCTTGGCGGTATCCGCATTACTCCAATCGACTAAAATCGTTGGATGGGAATGGGGGGTTACAACAGAAGCAGTCAACGCGGCATAAATCAATGGTAGCTCTCGTTGCAGATTGGCATTATTGAGTAATCTGTCGGCTCGCTTGATGCTGATTTTGTCTGAGGGCCCTGGCATAGCGCGACCAATTGCTGTAACGGTGCAACGAGCGTCTTTAGCAAGAGCAGTAACCGCATCTAACAAGACAGAAAATCTGGCTTTATGCATGGTTTTTGGGGTGACAAATCGGAGGAAATCAGCGAGCATAGTTTTAACATTCATGGCGAGCATCCGCGGTGTGGGATTTTTGGCGAATGATCAGATCGGGAACCGCCATGAATGTTCCCTAATCACCTAAATTTTTATTTTAACTACAAAATTTCTGGGGATACCTCAG
>NZ_LZEJ01000091.1:0-3221 GCF_001704375.1 Alishewanella sp. HH-ZS
GCGCTTGGCTTGTTGTAACTGCTGTACCAGACCGATAGCCGGAAACAGTTTGCAGCGTATGCCTTGCTCTATCAGCCGGTAACCCAGTGCATTGGCCAGGTGGGTTTTGCCGGTGCCACTGGGGCCTATCAGCAGGATGTTATCGGCATGATGCGCCCAGGACAGTTCTTGATGCAACTTAGCGATCAGCGCTTGATTTGCCCGGCTTAGCACGCTGTTATCCAGAGCGCTTAAGGTTTTTCCCGGTGCTAACTTGGCTTCGCGCACCCAACTTTGTGTACGCCGTGTAAAGCGCTCTGCGAGCTCGTATTCGCATAAGGCCGCCAGATAGTCACTGTGCGACCAGCCTTTTTCTACCGCGGTTTGCCAGAGTTTTTCATAGTGTCTGACGAACGCCGGCAGCCGTAATTCTTTGAGCAGTAATGCAACGGAGGAGGTCAAAATGGCACCTCCACATCGTGTTTCGCCTGGGCCTTTAATGAAGACAGCAGCGCATCATAACTTTGCAGGCTGTGCTGCTGACTCTTCAGCTCTGGCGCACGTTGCGGTGTAAAGAAGCGCGCCTGGATAGTCTGGGTACACTCAAATTGCCCCACTCTGGCCTGTTGCAGCAGAGTTTCACCCAGTGCGTGTTCGCTATCATATTCACAGGCCAACCGTAGCACCGTGACGATCCATTTACAGGCCTCCTGTGCTGGTAAGGCATCATCCACTAACTGCCACAGCTCACGGTAATTGTCGTCAGGTAAGATGTTATCCCGCAGCTGCGAGAAACGAAACGCCTGCGGTTTAGCCGCCAGTGAGCCGATAATATGCCGGTAGTTAATACACCTCGCGCGGCTTTGGCCGGGTGCCGGGTAAATTCTTGGCAAGGTCAATGCCACCTGCTGGCCCACATAGAGCACCAGTTTGTCATGATACAGTCGTACCTGCAGGCGCTCACCAATCAGCCGGGATGGCACGCTGTACACCACACGACGCACTTCGATGGTGGCACTACGGGTGACTTTAATGCTCAGTAAGGTGTAATCAACAGCACCATACTCCGGTAAGGCCTGCAGGGCTTGCTGCTCTTCTAAAAAGCGGCTGCGTGAGCGCTGGTTCAGCTTGCCGACGATTTGGTCAATAAAGGCCTGATAGGCTTCGATACTGTCAAAGTCACTGTGGCCACGAAGCAGCAGGTGCTGCGCCAGGCGGCGCTTAAATGAGCCATTAGCGCATTCCACCACGCCATTCTCATGCGATTGCCCTAAATTATTCCTTGTCGGCGTCATGTTGTAATGCTCGCACAAGTCCTGATAGGCATCTGTCCAAACGTTTTGTGTGTTGTTTCTGGCGGCACTGAGGCTATCGGTGCGGTGCTCTACCGGACAGCCACCGGCCTGCGTCAGCGCACGCTGTAAGCCGGTAGACAAGGCAGAATAACTCTCACCCCCCTGAACCACCGTCACTGAACGCCAGCCGCTATAAGCGAGGCGGAACTGATACAGTAAATGGGCAAAGGGCTGCTGCTTAATGGTGACCGGGCTATCAGGATGAGTGAAATCGGAGAAGCCCTGTAAACCGGCTTGGGCTTGCTGGCGGAAGATGACCTCTTTCTCCGGGCCATGTAGCGCTTTCCATTGTTTTACCCGGCGCTGCAGGGTGCGCAGAACTCGCTGGTCATATTGGTCTGGGTAGTGCGCCTGCAAATGCTCCAGCAAAGTAATGGGCGTGAGCTCGGGCTTGGCGTTTAACAGCACAACCAATTCGGTTTCCCATACAGCTTCCAGTGGATCTTCGCGGGTGCGCCAATCTCTATCAGCTTTAGTGCGGGGTAAGATGTTGGACTGCTCAATACGTCGGGCAGTTCGGGTGGAAATGGCAGACTTCGCAGCAGCGATTTCTTGAGTCATGCCTTGTTGGCGATGCTGCATATACAGCTCCTCTTGTCGTTGGGTGATATGTTGTCCAGGCACCTTGAACTCCGAACAGAAAACAAGGTACCTATTGTGACACCCAACCGGCCAAGATAATTGTCGTCAACCGGTCATCCTAATTGTCGCCGAACATAAATTTTTATTTTTGTAATGTACACCTTCGAACAGTACTTAAAACTCAGCCGGGAAGCGAAATCGCTGGCAACAAGGTACGGCTGCGCGTGTTTAAAAGCGCACCTTGGCGCACTAAGCGCCTATGAAATGAAAAAGAAGTTATTAACTGACACTGAGAAAATCAAATATGGCTCAGACTGGCTGAACAAATCGTCTCGGTTTTACAATAAAAAGGAGCAAGGCGAGCCAATAGTCCGCCGCCATGTGGTTGACGATATTGACCGACGTGTTAAACCGCCATTTAGCTTGATGTCATTGCTATGTCATCCCTTATGGCAGCTCACAGATAACCCGAATCCTACCCAAAATTCGATCAACGAAGCACTTATGAATTTACCGCATCGTTACGTGCAAATGCTTTTTAAGGAAGACGGTGATAGCGGGCTGGTGAGAAGGCAAAAAGTAAGCCGACAGGCAATCTGGAAAATTAATGCAAGTACTGATATTCATGCGTTAACCTGCTTAATCGCATTTTGTCTTGAATTACCGTCAAGCAAAAACAACCGACTCGACTTAGCTCAGTTATCAGCTATTCGATACCTTATCAAACTATCCATCATCAGCGTTTTTTCAACGGTGGCTGAAGATTTTTATATTCTATTGAATCAGAATTTTTCTGCCACACTCGCCACAAAACACGACAGAGTATATTCCGATGTTTGGCCTTACAGAACGCCTGACGACGCACAAATCATGATCCCCATGCGAATAATCAATAATTGTCATGTGAACATCGCCACTACAATAAATGTCTATAAAAAGTTGTATCAAAAAGCTATTCAACGCGGCCTTGTGAACAAAACAAATGAGGATGAACAAAAGTTTTATAACTTTATCTGCCACACCGAGATCCAGCATCTAACAGACATCCTTTATCAAGACGCACAAATCCCGGATAACTTCTCTGATTTAAAACACCTATTATTTGAACGCACTCTAAACCGCAAATGACAGCAGCCTGATCAGCATTAAGCAGCAGAGCTGATCAGCCGCTGCCAGCAGAAAAGATCAATTTGTGCAGCACCGCCATTTGCTGGCGCTGCAGCAAATTGACAGCCCTGCTGGTCAACACTGATCAGTTCTACCGGTAAGCACTGACCGGGCTGCCTGAGGTATCCCCAGAAATTT
>NZ_LZEJ01000092.1:0-1228 GCF_001704375.1 Alishewanella sp. HH-ZS
ATGGCTAAGGCTAAATTTGAACGCGTAAAACCGCACGTAAACGTAGGTACAATCGGCCACGTTGACCACGGTAAAACTACACTGACAGCTGCTATCACTAACGTATTAGCTAAGCACTACGGCGGTCAGGCATTTGCTTTCGATCAAATCGACAAAGCACCGGAAGAAAAAGCCCGTGGTATCACGATCAATACTTCACACGTAGAATACGACACACCAACGCGTCACTATGCACACGTTGACTGTCCAGGTCACGCTGACTACGTTAAGAACATGATCACTGGTGCAGCCCAGATGGACGGCGCTATTCTGGTAGTAGCGGCGACAGACGGCCCAATGCCACAAACGCGTGAGCACATCCTGTTATCACGTCAGGTAGGCGTACCGTACATCATCGTGTTCATGAACAAGTGTGACATGGTAGATGACGAAGAGCTGTTAGAGCTGGTAGAGATGGAAGTGCGTGAGCTTCTGTCAGACTACGACTTCCCAGGTGATGACCTGCCAGTAATCCGCGGTTCAGCGTTAAAAGGTCTGGAAGGCGATGCCGAGTGGGAAAAGAAAATCCTGGAGCTGGGCGAAGCGCTGGATACTTATATCCCAGAGCCAGAGCGTGCAATCGATAAGCCGTTCATCATGCCAATCGAAGACGTATTCTCAATCGCGGGTCGTGGTACAGTAGTAACAGGCCGTGTAGAGCAAGGTATCATCAAAGTTGGTGAGACAGTAGAAATCGTAGGTATCAAAGATACAGTATCAACGACCTGTACTGGTGTAGAGATGTTCCGTAAGCTGCTGGACGAAGGTCGTGCAGGTGAGAACATTGGTGCACTGTTACGTGGCACCAAGCGTGAAGACGTAGAGCGTGGTCAGGTACTGGCGAAGCCAGGTTCAATCAAGCCACACACTAAGTTTGAAGGTGAAGTGTACGTACTGTCAAAAGAAGAAGGTGGTCGTCACACGCCATTCTTCAAAGGCTACCGTCCACAGTTCTACTTCCGTACCACTGACGTAACAGGTGCGGTAGAGCTGCCAGAAGGCGTAGAGATGGTAATGCCAGGTGACAACCTGAAGTTCACCGTAGAACTGATCTGCCCAATCGCGATGGACGAAGGTTTACGCTTCGCAATCCGTGAAGGTGGTCGTACAGTAGGTGCAGGCGTAGTATCTAAGATCATCGCCTAAGTCATACTGTTGTACAAAGAAGGCTCCGTAAGGGGCCTTTTTT
>NZ_LZEJ01000093.1:0-1211 GCF_001704375.1 Alishewanella sp. HH-ZS
AGATCAAGTCTGAGCTAGTACAAACAATTGCAACAGACACAGTTTTAACTCATTATTTTAAATAAACCGAATGCCCGCATTGATTTATTTGCGGACATTCAGTTTTGGTAGCAAACACACAGCTTGCGGACGCGGGGATCTGGCAATGCCCTATTTTCCAACGGCCAAATGCTGGAGCTGCGGGCTTTCTCGCGCACTGTTAGCTTTAGCGCTTAAAACAAATAGATAAAGCCGATGCCAACCTCTGCTTCAAAGTCACCACGGGCAATCGGGCTTTTGCGGACAGCACTGCTAAAATGCTCATACAGTGCCTCACCATAAATCTGCCAGTTATTGTTTATGTAGTGACGATAATTGTAATTGATACCGACAGAGCGATAACCGCCGCTCATATTGGTTGCGGTTAAACCCGATGCCGCCGATTGCTCAGCGGTGATGCCGAAATCTTTATTGGCATATTTACTATCGTGAAATACTGCAACAATATTCACCTCTGAGCCCGAGCCATCAAACTTCTCGCCAAAGCGGCGACCCACACCAAACAAACCCAGGTTACCATCACCGCCGGTGACAAGCCGGCCAACCAGCCAATAGCGCCAATCTGTATCAAAGGCGCGACGGGTTTGCAGCACTAATTCAAAGCCCTCATCACTGTCACCGAGCCCATTCAGATAACCTTTTTTAGAATCACTTTCTGCACGCCCCTCATCAAAGCCAATAAGGGCTTCAAACAACCAGGTATCTGCACGTAAGCCACGCCACCCTATGGCTTCACCGACCCAATAGAACACATCATTACCGCGCCGCCATTGTAAGCCCCCTGCCGGTTCAAGCTCCAAACCAAATTCGTCTGAACCCTCGTAGGCAGTTTCGTATTCAATACCCGCACCTAACGCGAAACTCCAGCCATCTTTACCCCGACTAAAATCATCAATAGATGGCAAGGGCACCAAAGCGGTTCTTGTTTCTTGTGCGCTCGCTGCTGGCAACAGCAGGCTATACATAACAAGGGCGGTACCTAACACTAGTAATTTCTTCATAAAATGCTTTCCTATGCCAATTTAGCAAAATGCCAACTTATCTATACATTAGCGTTTACGGATTTTGTTGCGTAAAGATCACTGTTTGTCATGTTTTTAGCGTGGTTCTGGTATCGACGCCGGCATGCCTGTCGTACCGGAATCGCCATCTGTTCGGCGTCAACTATCTTG
>NZ_LZEJ01000094.1:0-1141 GCF_001704375.1 Alishewanella sp. HH-ZS
CATAAAACGGGAAAATCGGACAACCACCTTGAAAAACTCCGCATTGGGCGCGATAACCTAATTATCGAAAAGAAATATCAAGCCAAGAATAAAGATGCGAGTGTAGATTTATACGACGCCAGTCAGCCTCTTGT
The DNA here is from genome assembly GCF_001704375.1 of Alishewanella sp. HH-ZS. Lineage (NCBI taxonomy): Bacteria > Pseudomonadati > Pseudomonadota > Gammaproteobacteria > Alteromonadales > Alteromonadaceae > Alishewanella > Alishewanella sp. HH-ZS. Next base: position 135 of record NZ_LZEJ01000094.1, read on the forward strand.
AACTGTATCGGATCGAATTGTACCTTTAGAATTTCAAGTCTACAAAGAAACTATCTCAAGACTTTATGACAAAGGAACTGAGCAGACAGTTAACAAAGTCGCATCATCGCTAAACTTTTTAAACAAAGGATTAACCGATGGCAGTACAGAAAGCCGATTTACCGCTTTATGGTCTTCCCTAGAATCTCTTACTTCGGGAGTCTCTCAAGACAAATTGGGGCATGATGAACATGTTCTATACGCTGTCCTACCATGCATAGGTTTAGATTATACCGTTAAGCAGCTTTTTGCTCTACGTGGAGTTGCAAAAGAGTTAAATTGGGACGCAATAAATTTTGGGCAGGAAACAGTTAATTTCCAAAATGACAACATGGCTACTATATACAAAGCGCTGAAAGATCAGAATGTACAAACGGAGATTTCAAGACGTCTAGAGAGCTATCCATATGCAAAATATCGCTTTCTGAATTTTATAGACATTTGTAATGATCCTGAGAAGTTGGGTAATAAACTGCAGAGTCATATGCAAAAGGTTGAGCGACAATTACACCGTATGTATCGAACACGGAATGCAATAGTCCACAATGCTTTGATACATGATCGTTTAGACCTACTGGTCGTGAACTTGGAACATTATCTACGTGGTGCTTTGAATGCAATGGTTTACGAAATGAAAGATGTTCATTCAATAACATCTCCAGAGGAAGCGTTTAGTCGAATAAAATATAGAGCCGAACAAATAATATCTGAGTTAGATCCTTTTTATCAAATTGTTTCCAAAAAGCAAATAAGTGATATAAGGGACAAATTAAGTTCAGGTAAAATCAAAAGAGCAGATAGTAGACTGGAGGAGTGGTTAGCACTTCATAGCTAATGGTCGCTCAATGATAGTAAGTAATGCATGCAGCATCAGAAAAACGAGATTGCATAGATAGCATCAGAGTTGCATCTGTCATTAATCTAATCCTGTAAAAACAGCTAAGAGAGAGTGTAAAAAAATCTGTGTA
>NZ_LZEJ01000095.1:0-924 GCF_001704375.1 Alishewanella sp. HH-ZS
CACTGACTGCCCCTATGCCAATTGCGAATAATGTATGTGGGTTTATGGATTTAGGTTTTAGGGTTTGCTGGATTTTTTGACCTCGTCTTCCCATTTCATTAGCAGCATGGTCAGATAAATTTTGGTCGGTAGCGACAGAATCAGGCCGAAAGCACAGCAGCCGGCGACAATAATAATGCCTTTAATACCCATTTTGGCGGGTAGGTCAGCAAAGGCCCATAAATAATGACCAAACATAAAAATGGCAAAGCCGCTAAACATCACAACTTTCAATACGCGGATCAGTTGTTGGTCAGTCATTTAATGCTTTCCTGCCAGGGCCTTTTCGCGTAAGAATAGACTGATTAAGTAATAGCTGAATTGATCGGGCGCATTAAAGTGGTTGATGTGATTTGGAGCCTGGTAGGCGCTGTGCTGTAATATTTGATAATCGGAATCCGGCATTTAAACGGAAAATAGCTATGCGGATACTTTTTTTTGTTGCGCTAATACTGTTAGCCGGCTGTCAGCCGGCACAGCCCCCGGTTAACCTGGCCGGGAATACCTGGCTGGGTTATCAGCCGCTGTATCTGGCACTGGCCGAGCGCGACTGTGCGGACTGTATCCTTGAACTTGCTGATAACCAGCAGTTGCAAGTGACTATGCTACCGTCGACCACTCAGGTATTGCGCTTGCTAAGCACCGGGCAACTGGATGCGGCTATGTTAACCCTGGACGAGGCGCTCACTTTTCAAAGCGAGACAGGCATTGATATCTGTATCGCCAGCGTGCTGAGTTATTCCAATGGTGCCGATGCGGTATTGACGCTACCGGATTTTGACCCTGCCAAAGCCTTTCAAATCGGTTATGAAGAGACAGCTTTGGGCGGTTATATGCTCAGGCGCACCCTGGAGTTAAAGGCTGTCTCTTGATCACAAGTCAGCC
>NZ_LZEJ01000096.1:0-932 GCF_001704375.1 Alishewanella sp. HH-ZS
CAGATCAAGTCTGAGCTAGTACAGCTATGGCGTCTACAACTAATTCTTAATAGAAAGAATAAAGCATATTGCGCGACGTATTTTGTCGTACTCATCCCTTATGCTGCTTCTTAGCAAAGATTTATCCGATAAATTCAGTTAAGTCAGCAGAGGTTGTCATGAACCATCCATCACAAGTTGTTGTGTCGAGTATATTCGATATTGTACTGTTGTACGAAGAATCCCAATCATTAATTGCTTACTGGCTATTCCTGATCTTTGCTCTGCTCTGCCATATTAACGATCGCTCTGATCCGAGGACGGGTTCCTTTTTTAAGTTCCTGTCTATGGCATTACCACTGATTTGGTATTTCAATCAACCATTAGAGCCAGGCGAAACTCTGCACCTGGCATTACCCACCATTTTGGGCTGGACCTTTATTGGTATGCATTTGCTCCGTAACCCATTAGGTACTGCCGTGTCACTGTATATGGGTGCTCAGGCTTATAAATATATTAGCAAAGACTAGCTATATAAGGCATCCAGCAATCACAAATAACGCAAGCTAAAAGGTATGGGCTGAAAAGTTGCGAACTATAAATTGATTAGAGAGGATAACAAGAATGACACTACAGCAATTTAAACTTTTGGTTAACATCCATCTCTCAGATGGTTATGCGCTAGCTGGGTTTGAGACCGAAACGCCAGATTATCGGTTTGGCATTAAGGACAAAAAAATAGCCATGATTTATAAAGCGCAGGCCAATTCTGTCATTTTTACTTTTAGAATTGGGTTAACTTCTTTGCTTATTAAGAAGTTTAACGAGCTTGGGACGCATGCTATTCAGCATCCTGAGCTGCGTGATATGTTTTTGGTGACCATTGATAACAATGCATTCTCTGATGAAATGATTGGTGTTCGGCGACAATTAGGATGACCGGTTGAGGATGA
>NZ_LZEJ01000097.1:0-916 GCF_001704375.1 Alishewanella sp. HH-ZS
CAAAATTTCTGGGGATACCTCAGCTAAAGTATGGGAAAGCATTTAAAAACAGTTATTTAGCTACTAACTACTTAATACTTTAACGGAAAATTTGGAGCTGTACATTGAAACCAAAAAGTGAATTTATAAAAATTAAAGATAACCAAAAGCTCATTAAGCTGTTACTTGAAGACCTAGTTCTTGCTCCAAGATTAAAAGCATTAGATTGGTCAAAAATTACGAAACAAACTCCCAATATGAAAATAGGATATCCCGGACAACATTTAGCCTCGCTTATAACAGGTGTAGAGGGAGCAAGAACAGGGGCAAGGGGGGACGACTTGGAAGATGGTTCAGAAATTAAGTCTTGTAGTCGTGTTGACCAACTTGATAGTTGCAAGGATTGTGGGAATAAAGTTCTAAGGATAGAATTTTATTGTCATCATTGCGGTTCAAGCAATATTAAACGTATGGATGATAGCAAGTGGTTGTTTTCAGTTAAATCAGAGGATGAACTTAATCTTCTAACTAAAAAATTGGATAGGATTATTTTAACAATAGCAGATTACCCCCTCTTTTCAGAAAATAATTTTGAAACAATCCGCTTTCAAGTTTTCGAAATATGGAACAATTGCGAGCGGCACAAAAACTTTCATATTATAATGAATAACTATTACTACAAAATATTTTTAGAACATATAAAGATTAATCCAAGAAAAACGCCTGCGCCAAAAAATTTTTGGCCGTTTAGTTATCAGTTTTATCTTTGCAACCCTGTTAAAGTTTTTCAGGCAACTGTTTTTAATGCTAACTCTAGTCCATCAATTAGTATTGATTTACTGAGGGATCCCCACAAATTGCTCCCCCATATTATCCACACTCTATCAGATCGTCCGGTGTCCAGCACCACTGAGCTATCCACTGCAAAATTTGCTTT
>NZ_LZEJ01000098.1:0-845 GCF_001704375.1 Alishewanella sp. HH-ZS
TCATCCTAATTGTCGCCGAACACGGGGCAATAATACGGCTTTCTTCATCCGGGCTAGTCAGCGACACATAACCCATATCAATCTTTTTACCGTCTCGTGCGGCTTGTACCAGTGCCCGCAGAATATCCGGGTTTACCTGACGCAGTGGTGGCGTGAGCATTTCGGTATGGGCAAAGCCTAAATCAAGCTGGCTAAAGGTGTGGGCAAAATCTTTAGTGCTGGCCAGCGCATGCAGGTATTCATCGGCTAAGCCGCTGGTGACTTTGGGGGTAAAATTGGCAGCTGGTTTATAACCTTTTAGCTTACCGTCATACACCAGGTTACCCGGCGCAATATCGCGCAAATAGGCATTAATATCTTTTGATGCCTGCTGGCGCGCGATACCAAAGCTATTACATAAATGATTCGTGGTTAAACGGCCTTCCCATAGCGCGACAATTTCAATTAGCCGGTAACGCATTAACAGCTCCCAGCGCAGTGGCCAGCCGCTAGCAACTAAACAGCTGTTGGCCTCAGGGTTACTATTGTTATCTGTCGAAAGCGGTTGCTGCGGTTGAGGGTTTTGCATCTAAACTCCTGTAAAATGTGTCTGCTTAGCATACACATCTGCAATCAATACGTTTTAGGCGTTATCCGTTGCTGCATTTAAGGTAGCAACCGGGCAGGGTAAATTAAACTGTTTTAAAATGGCTTGCTCTGCCGCTAACCACTTACTGAAGTTATCAATCTTTAAGCCATAAGGAATGGCCAGCACATAATACTCGTAGGCCAGATAAACCAAATCAGCATAGCGCCAAATACGCCCAGCATACCTGAGGGATCCCCACAAATTGCTCCCCCAAATT
>NZ_LZEJ01000099.1:0-724 GCF_001704375.1 Alishewanella sp. HH-ZS
GACAACTACCTTGAAAAACTCCGATAAATATCTAGTGACTGCGCATAATGGATTTTGCACTATAAATGCTAGGAAAATTGGGGTTTACTTGGAGCAGCGACCAAAAATAGACAATGAAAAACTAAACATAAACCGATAGATAATCAAATAAAAATAAACCTGTAATCAATCAAATATTTTATCAAAACTGGATATCTAGATGGCTGTAAGGAATCACACAACATTTACTAGCTGGTTAACAGAACTTGGTCTGAACGATGAAGATAAACTATCGTTTACTTTCTACTACCTGGTTAATATCAACATAATTTCAAGATCTGTAGGAAATTTTCACTTTGATACTAACTACATGATTAGTCTAATTGAAACGCAATTTAAGGATAAATTTCCTGACGAAAAGTCGAGGTTAATGCAAGCAAAGCATATTGGTGAATTGTACCGCAGCTATCAAATTCAGACTGAACAACTCGATTGGATAGATGAAAAAAACCCGAGACAGTGTTACTACATATGGTGTTTGTTGAGACTTATATCAGGGTACATGAGAACTAATTGTAGCCCGTTGGATTTATTGAATATCCATACCTATAACTCAGCTTTTGTTGAAGTAAGAGATTACGAGCAATTAAATTTATCACAGACCCCAAGCAGCCCGGCTGAATGTAAAAGCAACATAATCAAATTTTTTAGACGATGGAATCAGCTGAGGGATCCCCACAAATTG
>NZ_LZEJ01000100.1:0-713 GCF_001704375.1 Alishewanella sp. HH-ZS
TAAACACTCATGCGGGAGCCCTGGAAGAATACCTAGCAGAAGCTAATTATAGCCCAGCAGAGATATCGAAAGTACTACGCTCAGATTATAGCTCTCTGCAATGGGAAAACAGTGTGCCGGAAAGATACTTGTCAGATTTCTACGAGCATTTTTTTTCTAAAATAACGGAGCCTTCCCAGAGGTTAATGCTTGAATATTGTTTTGTAAGTGACTCTAAACTTGACAGTTATAAAGGAGAACTGAAACGAGTTCTCAAAGATGTAAAACCAAAATACTTGCCAGTAAATTCATTAGATTTGGAGCCTGGTGCAGGCAAAGATAATATTTTAGATGAGAGAACGTCTGGTCAAGTAATAATTATAACTGGCTCAGTTGGTTGTGGGAAAAGCACTCTAGTTACTAAGTGTCTAGTTGAAGCTCGACAAAGCAAAGGCAACTTGGCAAAAGCAATACTTATTGATCTAATTAATGAAGTCACTCGCTCTGAAATAGACGCTAGAAATATAATATTCAAACTCATCTATGAATTTATTTATGAAAAATATGACTTTGTTTTTGGCCAGGAGTTTCTTAGGAAGTTGTACAAAAAAGAAATTAAAATAATGGAGGAAGGCGAATACAAAGACTTATTTGTCATATCTGAAATTGATCGTGCAAGACATGAAGCAAAGTTAATTTCTGACCATAAAATGAATTAGTCTCGACTTAATCTG
>NZ_LZEJ01000101.1:0-693 GCF_001704375.1 Alishewanella sp. HH-ZS
CTAAATAGCTGATCCTAATTGTGATACACCTGCTTCAATCCATGCTTGCCGCCCGGAAACGGTGCGGCAGTGTCCATAAAGTAGTAAACCTGCTCCAGTAAATTATCCATGTTTTTGCACTGATGATTCCGGGTTATCGTCTCGTGCAGGGCATGCCACAGTTTTTCAATTTTGTTATGCCATGGGCTATAAACCGGCAAGAACAGTAATTTGAACTTTGGGTTGTCGCTCAGCCACTTCTGGGTTTTCTTGCTCTTGTGGATGATGTAATTATCCACGATTAACCGAATGCTTTTAGCCCGACGATACTGACCTTTAAGCTTTTCCAGCAATTCAATAAATAAGTCACTGGTCTTGCGCTCGCCACCTACATAAACGATTTGCCCTGTCTGGCCGTGTAATGCTCCCGCCAGATAATGTTTCTTGTTCTGTCCTGGTGTTGCCACTTTACGCTGCGCGCCACGGTGCCCCCAATCTGCACCGATTTTAGGATTCAGATGGATGTCCACTTCATCCTGGTAAAACACCGGGTGGTCAATACTGTTATCTGCCAACGCCTCCCGGATAACCGCCAGTTTCTCCTTTTTATCCGGGTCTTGGATATAAAGCGTTGGCGCAGCTCGCCGCCAGACAATTCCTGCTTTGGGCAACCAGCGCCTGATTGTTGAACTGTGGATCTGAATGTTGCATAAC
>NZ_LZEJ01000102.1:0-689 GCF_001704375.1 Alishewanella sp. HH-ZS
GGACAACTATCCTGACACGGCGGGCAGTTTTTGCTATTTCTTGAATGGTAGTTTTTAAAAGTGTCACCAATTTTCTTCGCTTCTATGACGAGCCTAGGGATTTTATTAACTTTAATCAAATAATCAGTGTAACCCAAATTCTTGACATGAGTTTCTGGGTTGAATTCATCTTTGCTCCAACCTAATATGAGTAAAACTTCATCAATTATCTTAAGTCGTGTTTTTGCTTCGTTAGAAAGGAAAAGTGAATCGCTGTTATTTTTATATTCTGATATTAATTTTTGATAAGACTCAAAAGCAATTTCAACACCGCTTAAAGAATTTACTATAGTACCTTCCATGAAAAAACGCTCCGCCACACATGCTAGACATCGCTTTTCCGCTGCAACAACTGCCAACGAAATGATTATTAATATTTTTAACATGTATAGATATAGCATAGCAACTATGCCACGCCACAGACGTAGACCATTTTAATTAGAATCCGTGGTAGTACCAGAGAAATAGAATCTCATTTTTAGAAACAAGGAGGCTCTGGGTAGCTGCTAAAAACAGCAAGAGTGTTGCTTTGACAAGTAAGGTAGATCTGATTTTTGGCATGTACATGCAAATAGAGCGATTCCAATCTTTCTCTAAATGAGTTTTTAGCTCCAGAAGGCAGATGAACTGTTCGGCGTCAACTATCTTGG
>NZ_LZEJ01000103.1:0-683 GCF_001704375.1 Alishewanella sp. HH-ZS
AGATCAAGTCTGAGCTAGTACATTGCATCAGCCCAAGAAGATGACTCAGATTCTTTTGTACCAACATAAAAATTCCGTTCAACTGAGAGCGCACGGTCTTCTGAACAATCTGAAGACAATAATGAATATAACCATACATTTTCGTCGAGTCGTCTCCCCATAAGAGTAATCGAACCGCCTTCAGCACCGAGTTTGAGAATTATTTCTGGAATATCAAAATTCATTTATACCTATCGCTTTAAAATGGGTTTGCCTTACGAATCTTTGGTGCTCGCGTTCATCCTGGCTTTAAGTTGCTTATCAGCACAACGCTACAGGTCGAACTGAAAAACTTAGCTCATATTCCATAACGCGTACACTTGGCACCTGACTTACAGCATAACGTAATTTTGTGGGTATCTCTGAGGCAACAATAATACCTCTGACATCTTTACCATTAGCCAAATGTTTTTTAACCCACCCCATATATCTTAAAATCTGGCCCAACGTCGCGTCAGGTCCCCGACCAAGCTTCAATTCAAGAACAACGAAATTTCCAACGTCATCAAGGGCTAGGATATCTATAGGGCCAACATCTGTTTGAAACTCTACACCGTCTCTACCATCATGACTGAGGTAGATAGCTGAGGGATCCCCACAAATTGCTCCCCCATATTATCCACACTCTATCAGATCGTCCGGTG
>NZ_LZEJ01000104.1:0-579 GCF_001704375.1 Alishewanella sp. HH-ZS
CAATTTGTGGGGATCCCTCAGATACTTTAGACAATGTTTACCGATCGAAAACACTGTAGCAGAGTCATAAACTTACAGCAGTTGAGCCCCCCCTGATTTTCCTTCTTTCGACAATAGCAACACAACATTATTACGGTGGAAAAAACTTTTATATCTTGTTTTACAAATAACATTATTCAAATAGAGAGGGCTTGCTCAGTAAAAACACTACTCTATTTAAAATTAAAGCAGTCGTTAGGTGATTTTATTTAAGCACTGTACTATTTCATACAGTTAATTATTGTCATTCCATCGCAACTTTTTAATAATCAACTTTCAACTCGGCTTGTACTCCAAAATTCGTTTTCTTCCAGCTTTCGGTTTCACGCGTCCAAAATCAGCGTCTAAGTGTTGGTGATTTTCAAGAAAATCACATTCTAGAACAGTATCTAAAAAAACGATTTCGGTTTCATTACCTTTACCAAATGCCTGTGCTTTCAGAAAACATTTGCAGTTACCTACTGAAAACTCAAAACAATTGTCATCGATCCGACCATCTTTAGCAGAGTTAAATCTCCTGAGGTATCCCCAGAAATTTTG
>NZ_LZEJ01000105.1:0-544 GCF_001704375.1 Alishewanella sp. HH-ZS
ACACTCATGCGGGAGCCCTGGGTTATTACCGAATAAAAACCAATCATCAAGACAATACCGGATAAAATTTCCATAACTGTCTGCATAACTAAGGTCATCATAAAAGTGTATTGCTATATTTTTTGAGCAATACATCCACCACTTCTGTTGCCTCTTTTAAATCTGCGCCTGTGATTTTGCGATAAAGCCTGATGGCTTTTAGCCGATGACCGTTTCTTATGGCATTGTGCACTTCAACAGGCACACAAGTAGTATCGTTAAACTCAATACCCGCATGCTTGATAAGCGCGTTTATTTTGACTTCTAAGAAGCGAATTCTCTGCCGATACTCATCAAGCTGCATATATAGATAAAAGCCTATAAAAATCAGCACAGGAACAAACAATCCAAAATATTCAGCCAAACCATTTCCTCCTTAAAGTACATAATGTACGCCTAAACAAGTAGCAAATTATTGTGAGTCCTGCTGACGTAGGCGCAGTATGCTGGCGTTTGTTATGTAGTTCCATTTATTTCCTGAGTGTTCGGCGACAATTAGGATGAC
>NZ_LZEJ01000106.1:0-497 GCF_001704375.1 Alishewanella sp. HH-ZS
GCAGCTACCTTGCAGCAAGCAGAGCTGGCACTGGAGCAGTTTGCCCAAACGTGGGATAACCAGCATCCAGGCATCAGCAAATCCTGGCGCGACAACTGGACACGACTGAGCGTGTTCTTCGACTACCCGCCGGAGATACGCAAGGTAATTTACACCACCAATGCCATCGAATCGCTCAATGCCAGCCTGCGTCAGGTCACCAAAACCAGACGGTCATTCCCAAGTGATGATGCGGTGCTGAAGTTGCTGTATCTGGCTTTACACCAGATTGCTAAAAAGTGGACAATGCCACTGCGAGATTGGAAGCCTGCTATGACACAGTTTATGATCATGTACGGTGACCGTGTATCGTTATGATAAACAGCCACTTACACAGAAAATTTTATAGTCTCTATTTTAAAACTGCATTTAAAAGTCAATTTTCAGACGTTATTGAGCAAGCTAGAAAATATTGCGAACAAACAAGAGTATCTTACAGGGCGAGATCGCGAACGTTT
>NZ_LZEJ01000107.1:0-399 GCF_001704375.1 Alishewanella sp. HH-ZS
AAATTTCTGGGGATACCTCAGATTGATTTATTTGTTGAGCCAGAACAGGATAGAGAGTTATTAACACCTGAATTAATGCCAACTTTCTTGCTTAGTAAGGATGAGCTAATTATTCTTGCAGACGACGCAAACTCATATATTATTGAAAGCCTGCTCAAAAATGGAAAATCTTTTAGCGACTTCAAAGAACAAGTGTTCAAGAAAAGCATTAATAAAAAATTAATTTCAGAAATGCTGCCATATTTAGATTATCGTGCTAGAGCACTATTGCCACTTAGAGACACTGATAAGATCTCTGAATCAAAAGCAAAGTACCAGCGTCGATAACTTGCTGCGGGCGAGATAGATTACTGAATTATGCGAAATTGGTTGAGGCCCAGGGCTCCCGCATGAGTGTTT
>NZ_LZEJ01000108.1:0-389 GCF_001704375.1 Alishewanella sp. HH-ZS
TGCGCCCATGCTGGGCGCACACAAGTCAGGGATGCGCTGACAGCCCTGGTGTTTGCCTCAGCGATACTAGGCGAGGAGCTGGGGCTTGAAGCGCTGGCCCGGGCCCGCTTTCATATTGTAATTGCTAATTGGAATAACGAAGACTTAGCTCAAGACACAAAGTTTCTGCGCTACTTTGCAATAGCCGCAAAACAACTACCGCTGTTGGCCATCGATAGCTATGTCGAAACGCACTACCCTGAGCGATATGCCGAGTACTTAGAATATAAAAACAGCGTTAAATAATTAGACAACAAAAAACCCGGCACTAAGGCCTGTCTCTTGATCACAAGTCAGCCTCAAGAGACTTTGCTAGGTCATAACCTTCAAGGATGGCTTGTAGTTTGAAC
>NZ_LZEJ01000109.1:0-385 GCF_001704375.1 Alishewanella sp. HH-ZS
ATCTACCTCACCTAACAACTTGCGGAGACCTGTCGCAAAGCCTCTAGGGAATATTTCTGTGTTGTATTCCATGTCTTTAACTTGGCCTGCTTGTGAGGTTTGCCAGTTCTGTTTTTCCATACATTCGTCAGAGATAGCGTAGGCTAAGGCTTTCTTCTCAGATTCGGTCAAGATGCCAGATAGTGAAGGCAAGACTTCAACACTCGGCTCTGCGCTTGCATCAAACTGACGTACAGGACGCTTATCAATGGTAATATTCGCGTGCTGTTTTAGCAGATTAACCTCTTTGCGATAACGGTTGCGCTCGGCAATAATCTGACCAAACAAAGCCCGTACCGCAGGGTCTGGAATACGCTCAAGCAGCTTGTTATCCTGTGGAACAGAC
>NZ_LZEJ01000110.1:0-392 GCF_001704375.1 Alishewanella sp. HH-ZS
GTCTGTTCCACAGGATAACAAGCTACTTGAGCGTATTCCAGACCCTGCGGTACGGGCTTTATTTGGTCAGATTATTGCCGAGCGCAACCGTTATCGCAAAGAGGTTAATCTGCTAAAACAGCACGCGAATATTACCATTGATAAGCGTCCTGTACGTCAGTTTGATGCAAGCGCAAAGCCGAGTGTTGAAGTCTTGCCTTCACTAACTGGCATCTTGACCGAATCTGAGAAGAAAGCCTTAGCCTACGCTATCTCTGACGAATGTATGGAAAAACATAACTGGCAAACCACACAAGCAGGCCAAGTAAAAGACATGGAATACAACACAGAAATATTCCCTAGAGGTTTTGTGACAGGTCTACGCAAGTTGTTAGGTGAGGTAGATGATAGAT
>NZ_LZEJ01000111.1:0-362 GCF_001704375.1 Alishewanella sp. HH-ZS
GACAACTACCTTGAAAAACTCCGAAACGATTACACACAAGGTTCAATTCTTATCTGCGGATACCTCTGCTGTAATGAAAAGCGGATCCGTTGAGTTTAATTTAGAGAGCACTGATCTGAAAGAGAGCCTTGCAGATCAACTTGGTTATTATCAATTAGGCATGATGCATTCACATCCTTACCTATCTCATGAAATGGACATTGAGCAAGTTCGACAGCGCGGAGCTAATTACTCTAAAGGCGATTTAGAAAGTTTTGAGTGGCAGTTAAATCGATATGCCTCTGACGAGGCCTATCATTTGGAAATTCTTCTCACTATCAAACAAATGGAGAGATTTAACTGAGGGATCCCCACAAATTGCT
>NZ_LZEJ01000112.1:0-347 GCF_001704375.1 Alishewanella sp. HH-ZS
GGAAATTTGTGGCAACCTTAGTGTATTCTGGAGTGTCTTCTGGGTAATCCACAACCAGTTTAAGTCGCTCTCCATTATCAAGCGTATTACCTTGCTCAGCAAGCTGGTTTTCCAGTGTTAGCAAGAGTTGATACCAAAGAGGTGCCAGAGCCACTCCCCCATAAGATGGTTTGTATTTGTCATCTCCTTTCGCTGACGCATCCCGAAAGAGAAAGGCGATTTCACCCATGCTCTCTAACTGCTTGTCTGATTTTCTCGCCCCAATGTGCTTGTGAAGCAATGCAGCACAGTCGGTAGGGTTAGCTATTGGGTTGTATTTCTCTTGCCAGTTACGCAGTTTTTCCAGC
>NZ_LZEJ01000113.1:0-344 GCF_001704375.1 Alishewanella sp. HH-ZS
GGAAATTTGTGGCAACCTTAGTGTTTTCTGGAGTGTCTTCTGGGTAATCCACAACCAGTTTAAGCCGCTCTCCATTATCAAGCGTATTACCTTGCTCAGCAAGCTGGTTTTCCAGTGTTAGCAAGAGTTGATACCAGAAAGTATCCATAGCCGTATATAGAATTGGTTTAGAGCGGTCATCCCCTTTCGCTGACGCATCCCGAAACAGAAAGGCGATTTCACCCATGCTTTCTAACTGGGTTTGTGACTTATGTTTGCCAATATGTTTAGTTAACAGCGTGGTGCAGTCTGTCGGTTTCACTATAGGGTTGTATTTTTCCTGCCAGTTACGCAGTTTTTCCAGC
>NZ_LZEJ01000114.1:0-338 GCF_001704375.1 Alishewanella sp. HH-ZS
GGGTTGATAACCTGAGTGTATCGGCGTTGAAGCCGTGGCTGAAAGCACACTGGCCAAGTGTCAGAGAAGCACTGATAACGGGGAGCTATCTGCCACGGAGGATACGCAAAGTCGATATTCCCAAGCCAAATGGCGGGATAAGGACACTGGGCATACCGACCGTGGTAGACAGACTCATCCAGCAAGCGATAGCGCAAGTGCTCACCCCTCATGTTGAGCCCGGATTCTCACACTCCAGTTATGGCTTCAGACCAAACCGCAATGCATGGCAAGCTGTGCGCCAAGCGCAGCAATACATCCATAGCGGCAAGCGCTGGGTTGTGGATATGGATTTTGTG